>JAYZAR010000187.1:0-4674 GCA_036339635.1 Planctomycetota bacterium
GCAAAAGCAAAGTACGAACGAGAAAAGCCAGGAATCGAGGCAGAGAATAGAAGGTTAGCGGAACAATTGGAACGCGGTGAAATCTCTGCATCTGAAGGCCTCAGCCGTTTTAACACTACGAACAAAGAAAATGCAGCCGCAGTCGTTGCCGCGGATAAACGCCTGATCGAAATCGAATCCGGTAATGCGCCATCTCGGAATTCCGCTGACAACGTGGCGAAGAACCGAGACGCTCAGTCGGCAGACAGCAAAGCCGCTTTAAAAAAACTCAGAATGATTGCGATAGCAATGCATAACTATCACGAATTACACCAACAATTCCCGCCGGCTGTATTGGTCGGGCCTGATGGTGAAACAACGCACAGTTGGCGCGTGGCATTACTGCCATTCATGGGTTCGGGTTCGGCATCGCTCTACCAAAACTATCGATTCGACGAGCCGTGGAACAGTGATCACAACTCGGAGCTGGCGAAAAATATGCCATCTCTTTTCCGACGACCTCAAGACAAAGCCACTTCGACTCACGCAGGTTATTACGTGCTCGTCGGTGAAGGTGGCCTGTTCAGCGCACAGCCTGCCCAGCGGGGAAAGCACCTGCGAGATATTACTGACGGAACTTCCCACACGATTCTGGTGATCCAGGCGAAACAGAATACAATCTGGACGAAACCAGAAGACATCACATTTGATCCCACCAAGGGAATTTCGCAATTTGGTGGCCTGCAGAAGGACGGATTAAATGTTGTATTTGTCGATGGCACACCTCGACTACTGCCAGCCAATCTCGACAAAGAAAAGTTGAACGCTGCGTATACCGCTCGTGGTGGAGAAGAGGTGCAGATTCCTTGACATCCTGGGAATGGCTCGGCGCTTCGAGACCGACGAGCCTGTGTCGATGTAGGGTTCCCCTCTGGGTTTGGCAGCTACATCTTGGCTAGGAATCAGGGATTTCGTTCAACGTATAGTAAGCCTTCACGTGGACTAACTTGCCTCCGGTTGACGAACGGATTCGCTGCAGATTGAAATCGTGAACGTGACCTTGCATTAGTCCTTCGATCGTTAGCCGCGTCTGAAGTCCATCTTGTGAGACGACCGACTTTGTAACTCGGGGCGTCGTGTGATCGACTTCCGGACTACCATAGCCTTGTTGGTAGATATGCGTGTACGTCGTCAAGGCGTAGGAATCCGGTTGCGATGCGATCTCGCGATCGACCGGCTTAGTAAATGTGATCGCAAAACCGTCGGGGCGCGCATGGATTGTCTTGATTTCAAAAGGGACTTTTCCCGTCCAATCGAGGCGCTGCATCGCAACGGACCGCGGGCCGCGGACTGGCCAACCGCGGTTGGTACCGCCAACGATTAAGTCGCCCTGCGGCGTGAATTGACAGGCGAGTAGTCCGGTCGCAAGACCTTCGCGGAAGGGATAACACGCGCCTTGCCACACACCGTTGATCTTCTCGGTGGTGGCACGCATGACGACGCTGAGGCTAAAGTCGCCGACAAAAATCTGATTCTCAAATGGTCCAAACTTTCCGCCGGTACGATCGACCGTAAACCCAGAGATGGAACGTCCCATCTTGATATAGGGAAACACGACGGCGTACGGCACAAGTTCCTTCACTCGTTTTCGCTCGGTAAGAAGACGTGATCGAGTATTGGGCTGGACCGGCTTGGGGCCCATCTGTTTTGCCAGGTCGTACCAGTTGAAACTGATCGGATGTCCCATGAACCCGCCCGGCTCGAGGACTTTTAACGAGCAGGACCCGTTCCAAGGCCCTTGGCTCTCGGCGTAAAACATCACCCCATGTTCGTTCATTCCAATCCCGCACGGGCTGCGGATTCCGCTGCAAACAGGAATCGTCTTACCATCTGCTGTCACTTTGAGACACCAACCGCGAAATGGCACTTTCGAGTGATAGGATTCCGACAGGCAAAGAGCGACCCAGATATTGCCGTCTTTGTCAGGTTTCGATCCGAAGGCAAATTCATGGTAATTGCGAAAGCCCCAAATATCGCTCAGAGTTTCGAACCGATCGGCGCGACCATTGCCGTCGCTATCGGTAATCCGCGTGACCTCCGCCTGCTGAGTCACATAGAACGCGCCATCTTTATAGGAAAGTCCAAGCACTTCATCGAGCCCGCTTGCAAAGCGTTTGTAGCGAGGTTGTGGATTTTCATCAAAGGCACCACTAACTAGAAAGATATCGCCACGTCGAGTTCCAATTGCCAATCGATTGTCGGCAAGGACGTCAAAGCTACCCGCTTCCATCACCATTCCCTCGGGAATCGGCACTTCGACGATCTTGTAGTACTTCGACTCCTCTTCGGCCGTATTCCAATACTCGCCCAGCGTTTGAGCGTGCAGTTGCCCAACTGCCATCAAGCAAACTAAGAATGCCATTCTCAGCGACATGCGCAACCTCCTACCATCGATATTCCAATACGAGTTTCGTTTTTCCGTTGGCAATGTCCAGCGGAATGCGAAGTTGTTTACCAGTCTGGGTGGTGATGATCTGTCCCTGGTGTTCGTTGTCAATGCGAATGCGTAAGTTCTTGGCGACCAGAAATGTACCGTTGCCTGCATCTAAGATGTTCGGGTCGGCCGCCACGCGGAAAACGACGTTCATGCGCCTTTGTTCGGACATAAAGGTAAGCGTTCGCCGGATAAATACTTTGTTCGATTGTTCATCTCGTACATCAATGGGATAGTCTTCCACTTGGACATTGTGAAAGCGATACATAAACGTGGGACGTTGTAGGCGGTCGAGATAATATCCTTTGAATGCATGTTGAGGAGGTCGGCCATCGCCCACGACCCAAGGCGATGTTACGTCGTCAAACTCAGGACCAGCCGGGAACCGGATTAGATCGCCTCCGAGCGGACGCACGGTACCTGACCCTTGTCCTCTCCAAGCGGCGCCTGGATCGGCGAATTTGCCCTTCCAGATCATGGCCAGTCGCATTTGTTCCGCATCAAATGCCAGATTGACTTGATTCGGGTATCCGACACCAATTCCGCGTTTGCCGATTCCACCGTAGTTACGGCGAAGCATGACCGCTTCCTTCGCGGCTAGCAACTCGATCGGTTCACGGATCAGGCCTCGCGGCATTCTGGCTTGGCGCCCCTCCAACAAATACTGCCACAAAGCTTCTATCTGCTGGTCTGCATTTCCGGCGAGAATGTCCTTGCGCATCGCGCGTCCACCGGGCCAAAACGTGGGCATGACTGTGTTCTGGCTAAATCGTTGCGGAACACGCATGTAGTGATAGAACCAATTCTTTTGGAGTCGTTGAGCCATCTCGGTGAGGTCCACTGCTGACATTGTCTCGGCACGTTTTTGTTGATAAGTATGACAAGCCACACAATTCAAACCGCTGCTGCCGGCCAATTCGTGGCCGGTCGTTCTCATTTGCTTTTGGTCCTTGAAGGATGCGAACTCAATCTCGGCTAGCGTGTCCGTCTGCTGAAGCAGCGGGATCAAGTGCTCCACATTTTCCGCGCCGTACTGCGGCATACGGGTCTTCAAATAGGGTCGGACCGTTCGCCCGCTAACCAAGACTTCCCGCATCCACTTTGGTTTCAGTTTGGCACCGACTCCTGTCAGGGTCGGAGGTATGCGGCCCTGTGGGCCGAGGTTTTGATTCGTTGTGTGAAAGTACTCATCTCTTTCGGCTGTTACGCCACCGAGATCACCGCGTTGGTGGCACGCCACGCACTTGAAGGTCGTCAGCGTAACGGCAATTTGTTCCTGATCCGTTAATGTTTTCGAATTACGGGACAATGCAGCCGCAATGGCATGCCGCTGCGATTCGTCCAGTCGGTACCTTGGCCAATTTCCCGCGCGATCGGAAAGGCAGCCTTGGTCCGTGCGATTTGGATTTAATGTAACGTAGTCTCGCTTGCCGCGGATCTCGTCGCTTTCGTGACATTGGATGCATCCGAATTGCTGAAAAGATGTTTTTCCTTTTTCAGCAAGGTCGCGATCTACCTTGAACGGTTCAAGCGGTTTCTCGGTGTTGGTCTTTCTCTGGAGCAAATAGTGTGAGATATCGACCGCTTCCCAATGTGACAACTGCAGGTTCGGCATTCTTCCGGAAGGTCGAACGGCATGTGGGTCCTTGAGCAACGCGACCAGGCCGTCGACGTTATATTTATCTTCCAGCTTGCCCATAGGCACCGACGTTTCGGGAAAGCGCTTGCTGCCATCGTTGTTTCGCGGTGAATGACAGGCTACACAGCCGACGGAATGAAACCGCTCGGCCCCTCGATCCGCTGCAACTGGATCAATGGCTTGATGGGAGAATTCGCGAAAGTCGCCTGACAACAGATAATGGGTCATCGCTCGTGCGGCAGCGGCACGTTCGTCTTTATCCAGTCTGCTCAACACGTCCGGCATCGTCGTTCCAGGTTTGACCTGGGCCGGTGCTGCGATGAAGCGTTCGATGTACTGCGGGTTGATCCTACCGCTGGCCCAGGTCAAATTTGGTGCCCGCTTGGACGACACCCGATTCACTTGGGAATCGTCGGTATGACATTTAAAACAACTAAAATCGTCGAGCAACACCAATCCGCGAAGTTCTTCACTGAGCTTATCGCCGCCTCGCGAGTGGTTGAATTGGTTCGTGGCAAGACTTGACCCCACATCGGCTAGCTCCATCATGTAACGCGCTAAA
>JAYZAR010000188.1:0-5036 GCA_036339635.1 Planctomycetota bacterium
GAATTCCGTCATCTAAAAGATTCGCCAGCAGCCCAATCCTGTCGGCGCTTTCGGAGTCGAGCATCGCCCGAGCAATCAAACGGCGCACATTGGAATCGGAGCTGCCGACTAATTTTTCCGCTTGTTCGTTGACCAGCTGAAAATCTATCTCGTACAAGCGTTCGAGCGCACGCGCCCGCACCGCAGTGCGATCTGCATTTAGCAACTGCGTTAATAACTCGATGGCGGCATCGCTGTCGTTAAAAGAAAGTAGTTCAATCGCTAGAATTGCTGGCAACTCGGGAAACGGCGAGGACTGGGTCAAGATTTTCCGAGCAATCTCCATCGTCCCCTCGTTGCGAATTCCACCAAGGGTTCTAGCCGCAACCATTCTTAATTTGGCCGGCTGTCCTGGATTCGTAGCAATCCCCTCGATCGCGTCGGCCGCTTCAGAAACCTGCAATGCCCCAAGTCCTTCGATTGCCAAGACGGTTGGCACAGCCCCGGCTGTCCCCTCCCGAACCCGTTGCAGCCAAACGTCCACCAGAACATCCGATTCCCATCGAGCCAACGCCGATTCAACCAAAGTCGTGACCGATGAACCGTCTCGCTTGGAAAATTCTCCGATAGGCCCCGCATGTTGCCTCGCATCCATGTTGACCAAAGCTTGAACAATCGCGCGACTTAAATCATCACGAGTCTCGGGGTCCTGTAGTAGCTCTACCATTCGGTCAATTGTTTCCTCGAGGTCGGGAACGCCGCGTTCATGAGCGATCGCCACGGGATCCACCACCATACGCTGCAGTCCTGGATCAGGGCGATCCAAAGCTTTCAGCCATAGCTCCTTCAAGCCTTCCTGATGAACCAAATAGCTCGTGCCAAGACTGATTTTTGGCCGCACGTACATATCAAGTTTGTACGCACTGTAGGGATCACGCGGCCAAAATTTACGTTCTTGCGCTACCCCGACAGCGGAGCACACAATCATGAACACCATGCAAGTCGAGAGGCGTGCCCGCAATCTTATTTTCAATCTGGGCGTGTCAGACGCCATACCTGGATCCCCAAAACAAAGAGCATGAATAATGACACGAATCCGGCGAACCACCAAGCTGCAGGAAGCAAATCGTAAGATTCGAAACCGGGAGTCTGGAGCGCACTTAGGGCGGCACCGACAGGATTGGATTTAAGTGCCGCCTCAACGGTGTCCTGACCGAACGGCGCCTCCCGCCGCAACCAAACGATCATAGGGAGCAAAAACAAGGCGATTACAATCACGTAGCTCATCGTGGTCGAAACCGCGGTTGATCGAAACATACCACCAACTGCGGCACTGACCGCGAGTACATACGCGGCAGTCCAGCCCAGGCAAATCAAAACGATTTGAACCTGCGTGATCATCGTTGGTTGAATCACAATCATCATGATGTAACCGGGTAAGGTCGCCATCAACACCAGCAATAACGTCCAGATTACACTAAGGATTTTTCCTATCACCACTTGTCTCGCTGACATTGGTGTCATTCGTAGCAGGGCCCAACCTCCACTGTCCAACTCACCACTTATCAAACCCGATGCCAAGCTAGGTGTCAGCACCAAAACCAACATCACCTGCAGGACGACCAACAAAGCGCCGATGTTGTTAACGCCCCAAGAGGTCACTCCGAGCGCCGTCATCGATGTAAGAATCATCGAAACTACGGCGCAAAATGCGATTAGTCGCAACAGCCATTGCATGCGACCGAATCGACGACAGCGGAACTCCTTGACCATGACCGGATTCAGGAACCAAGGAATCCCAGCTTTTCTTCGCTGGGGATCGACGATGTAAAACAGTCGCCTTGCAACACGCGTTCCGAGGCCACGATCATCGGTAATTACGCCCTGCGCTCGAGATTGATCGAAAATGCGGTAGTTCAATCTGGTCAACGTCTTCAGAGCGAACAGAAAACTACTGACTAAGGTCACAATCACAAAGCCGAGCGTGCTGTTTGTTTCCTTAAGCCCTGCCGATCCAACGCTGCTTTGCCCCATAATCTCCATGACGGCAGGCAGGGGCGATAGGTAACGAATCCAATCACCCCCCCACTTTAACATCCCCCAGTCTCCAGTACCTTGCATGAAGGCACGAGGGATCAGTGTCAAAAAGAATAAGGCAAAAACCGCAGAATACGTAATCCTTACCGCTGCATCGCTCGTTTGTGCATAACTGCTTACCAACATGCCAAGTGTCGAATACTGGACGACCAGCAATAGCAAGACAAGATACAGCAAGCCTAATTCAGCTGTAAAATCGATTCCGCCCATCGCGTAGCAGGCTGCGGAAGCAGGCAAACTTGATAACAACACCAACAAGCTAAAGAGCAATACACCCGAGATCTTGCCGAAGTAAATCGCTCCCGCGCTGAGCGGTGAATTCAATAACAGCTCTAAAGTTCCGTCGTTTTTCTCATTCACGATCGAGACAGCGGGAAATGCCGGCACCAAAAACATAACGCCGGCCAGCAAGCCGTAACCAAAAATCCCAAAGACTTCCAACGACTGCGAACCGCTCAGGTCCGCCGAGGCGTCCGATGGCCACCGCATCAATACCGCAACCGAAAAAACGATCGTGAGGATCAACAGCATTGCCAACGCTTTTGGCGAACGTAGAATGCCGTAAAATTCGCGTTGAATAACGGGGTTCATTGAGCATTCGCTCCCGCATCAGCAGTCTTCGGCAGTGGTGCAGAGGCCTTCATCTGAGGCCCTTGTTCACCGGCATTCGCAACCGACAAGAATGCATCCTCCAAGTCAGTCGCTACCTCACGAAACTGTGCGACCGCTTCGCCTTGCTGAACCAGATGGGTGAGCAAAGGTGACAACGCTTCGTCCCCCAAGCTGGTCGAAAATCGTACCATTGTTTCAGCGGGTGCGCCGGTCACATCACTTTGACCCAACGTCTCTTCGGCAGAATGCTGTTCTAGCCAATTCCGGACCGCCGCTGTGGTCCGGTCAACTTGATCGCCATTCAACAACAGCAACTCAAAAGTTCGCCGCTGCTTAATATCTTTCATGATCTCATCGAGTGTTCCGAACGCTCGCAATTTGCCTTTTGTGATCATCGCAACCAAATCGCAAACCCGTGCCAGTTCCGGCAAAATGTGGCTGGTCACGATCAGCGTCTTTCCCATCTCGGCAAGACGAAGCAACATGAAACGCATATCGATTCGAGCTTGTGGGTCCAATCCATTTGCCGGCTCATCGAGAATCATCACCTCAGGATCATGCATCAACGTCCGTGCGATCCCCACTCGCTGTTGCATCCCACGACTAAGAGCATCGACGAAAAGATCTCGCATATGGGTCGCGCCAGCAATTTCCAAGACCTCATCCACCCGGCGATTGCGGGCTCGCCGGCCAATCCCGTACGCGGCTCCAAAGAAGTCCAAATACTCACTGACTCGCATATTGTTGTAGCGACCGAATTCATCCGGCATATAGCCAACCAACCGCTTGATCTTTCTCGATTCGTTCAAGCAGTCGGCCCCGGCAATTTTCGCCACACCACGCGTTGGCTTCGAGAGCCCGACCAGAATCCGAATCGTGGTCGTCTTGCCCGCCCCATTCGGACCGATAAAACCAAGAATTTGACCTTTTCCGACCTGCATGGTCAAGGAATCAAGGGCTGTAAATTCGCCGTAACTTTTGGTCAAATCTTTTGTTTCGACGACCACTTCTGAATCGGACAAGGGTCTCTCCAACTTAATGTCGGTTCGTAAGGAAAATTACTCTTGGGAGGCGTCATCTGCAGTTCCCTGCGTAACGCCTTCTAAGCTGAAATGAACGTAGTCAATTTGCCATTGATCCTCACTGATCGCCGAATCACCATCCTTCAGTTGACCGCTGGCCGCCAATCTTTCTTGTTCGGTATCGGAGATACTAAGCATCAATGACAACCCACCGCCAGAATCTAACTTTAGGAATTCTGGATCCGTGATCGTGTAATTCATCAGGCCGGAAGGACCTTCGACGCTGAACAGCTCGACAAACTCACCATCGCGCATTCCTTTGATCACTACCGAACTAAACGGAGCATTCATTTTCAGATCAATCCGCACGCCTTCTAGTTGGCAAGGTAGAAGCGATTTTGGAACTAAGCAACGCACGACCGCTTCAGCCGCCTTGTCTCGTCCCATCCACTCCCCGGTACGCTCGTTGTAAACACTCGAAAAGCCGCTCCTCCCTCGTGCGTTTTCTAGAGTTACGAAGCCAGGCGGCACCACAAAACGAGAGCCAGCCTCTTGCCGCATCAACGTAACGGGGATCGAAGCCAACAGCGTGCCACGACGCTGAAATTCGTCATTAAACTGCATCCCAGCATTCACGGGCTCACTCCAAACCAACAGCGACGGTTTCGCATTGATAATCGTAGATTCGGGTCCCAGCATATTCCGCAGCAGGGCTTGCCGATCCTGCTGCACATCAGACATCAATGCTGAATCGATGTACTGCCCCGCCGAAAGGACATTGTCCCCACTCGTTTTGATTCGCCCTGTTGCGGTGTCGATTTGCACCGCCATTCCGGGAGACGCGGTTGAGACCAAAACGGCATCTTCGCATTGGCTCGAGGCTAAGCCATTGAGCCGCCCTTCGAATCCCTCCTCCGTAAACCAGCCTTGAGCAGTCCACTGCGTCACCGCCTGATACTCCGTTTGACTGGCAACGTGACGAACAACACCTGGTGGTTGCTTGACGAACATCCAACGCGATTGTCCGCTGTCGTCCCACATGACTCGCCGCACCTCGCCAGCCGCGTCCTCTTCAAATTCAGCCACCGTTGAGTGACCAGAACGAACATCCAGATCAACCGTGTTCTGGCTGTAAATGGAGGCCAGTGCATCAATTCGAACTGCTTTACTGTTGGGGTCGGCTCGACCCACTTGGCCGAGAGCAATCGTCGAGGGAATTGCGTCGGTATTTTTTTTGCCCATGGCAACCAGCGAACCGGCAGCAATCAGTGCGGTGACCGGGACAATCACGGCTAAATAATGCAATGATTTGCGTTTTACCAAAAC
>JAYZAR010000189.1:0-11440 GCA_036339635.1 Planctomycetota bacterium
GGTGACAATCGCTGTCAAAACCGTAGAGACCAAAGAAAGTTGGATGCCGCAAAGCACCATCATGGCCTGGGTGATCATCACGGCCCATCCGATCACGATGGCTGCGAAGAGCACGAACCTCGCGTCCGCTAGCGATACCAGTACCACGATCGACAGTAGCACAGTTGTCCATACGGCAAGTTTGAATCCATCCCGTCTAATCAGCGCAAAACCATCGTGCACTAGCACCGGTTCACCTACAAGATTTGCTTTGGTCACTTGCTGCGAATAACGTGACGGTAATTCAGCAGCGATTTTACGCATCACTTCGATCGTAGCGGGACCATGATCGGGTTCGAGCATCGCCACGATTGCAGCCCGCTTGTGGTTTTTGGAGTGGGTATAGCCGGCAAACAATTCGTCGAATCCAGCAGCAATGGGGTCCTCTGTGCGAAACAGAGCCGGCAAGTGAGCCGGTTTTTCTTGATCTGTACCGCTCAGTTTGTGTAACGAGTCGGCGAGCAGATTTCGGGGACTGAATTTTTTTACGGTTTCATTGAGGATCGCTGGAGACAGAACGCCTCGAACACCGTCGATTAATTCGATCTCGCCGCCAATCGCTTGATTCCGCTGCATCCCGGCTGATGTCGTCAGGTCTTGATCCTGATAGACCAACATGACAACGGTGTTTCCGCCGAACGTTTCCTGCAGTTCGCGATAGGCGACCACGGTTGGGTCGGCCGGGTCAAACATGGATTCGACACTGCGGTCAAAATCGAGTCGTTGTGAAATGGGATAGGCTATCAGCAGCGCCACGCATCCAAATAGCAGCAGCGGCCAACGAATTCCGATGAAAGTTGTCGCTAGGGATCGCGCCACGCTAAACGGATGATTTATCATCGTACTGCGAGGTGGGGCGGGTGAGTCCGATGAGGTAGGCACAGTTTCAGATGGCGGAACGGAACAAAGAAATTGGATGGGTGTGAGCAATAAAACTGAAATCGAAGAAAGTCGCCGATCGGGAACGACACAATTTGACGCATCACGTGCGGCCTGGTTGCTTGCGGCGTTGGCATTTCTAGTCCGTGGTGCCGTTGGTTTTGCCAGTCTGGAGTCGTTCGAGCCTGATCCTGATGCATATCGAGCGATCGCTGAAGGTTTGGCTGTGTCGAATGTGTATGGGCTTCTCACTGAAAGCGGAGAGGTAACGCCGACCGCTTTTCGTCCTCCGCTGTATCCATTCAGTTTGTCCTGGCTTGTGAAGGATGGTGAGTTGTCGGCGGTGTCGGTTGCGGTTTTTCATGCACTGCTGGGCGCTCTGACGGTCGTGATGACTTTTTTGGCCAGCCGTCGTATTTTTGGTCCGTCGGCCGGTCGGAGCAATGCCTTTGCAGCCTTGTTGGTGCTGGTCGATCCGATTCTGTTACATCAGTCGACCGAGGTGATGACCGAAACGCTCGCGACCACACTAACGGTCTGTTTATTGTGGTTATGGGGGGAGTCGATCCGTTCAAGTTCTATGTTCAAAGGGGGGCTCCTCGGGCTCGCACTGGCGATGGCCTATCTGTGTAGGCCGACCTTCCTGGTGTGGGGGATTCTTCTATGCGCGGGATGGCTGGCCGCCCAAGTCCGTGCGTCGGAGCGTCGGACCTGGTTTCGGTTCGGCTTGATGGTGGGTTTGTTTTCGGCATCCGTGGCGGCGTGGACGTTGCGAAATGTTTGCGCCGTTGGCTATCCCGTTTGGGCTACGACGCATGGTGGCTACACATTATTGCTGGCGAACAATCCCTCGTTTTACGAGTATTTACAAGAGGGGGCCTGGGGTGAAGCGTGGGATTCGTCCTCGTTCCAACTCGCTTATCTGCACCGGTTTGACGGTGACCCCAAAACAGATGCATTCTGGCAGCAAGATTGGCGTGGTCCGTCAGCAATCGATCGTGGCGAGGTCTTTGGAATTAACGAGCACGATGACGATCGACTCGCTTATGAGGCGGCCAAGGCCACCATTTATCGGCAACCACGAATGTTTGTCTGGTCGTGTCTGGTTCGCGCGACACGATTATGGTCGCCGTTTCCCCATGTCACGCAGCAGAGATCACGATTGGTCATTGCTGCCGTCGGAGGTTGGTATGTCGCTTTGTACGTGATGGTCTTGATTGGAGTGGTGCGAATCTGCCGGGCCCCCCGATTTCACTGGCGGATTTGGTGGCCGTTCGCTGCTTTGTTTTTCACCCTGTCCGCCGTTCATGCAGTCTACTGGAGTAATATCCGCATGCGGGCACCTGCGATTCCCGCGCTTGCCATCTTGGCCTCCGCTGCAATCAAACCCAAGGCTTTGGAGGTCAGCGATGTGGTGGACCGTTGACGGTGTTCGCAAATTGATCGGTCCCCAGGCTGAATTGATTCGAGCGGCGTGCCGGGCGGTGACGGATCGGCTATCGCAGCATCATGATGTTGATTCGCCGTTCATATACGGCATCGATTGGTTTGATCAGTGGGAAGACCAACAAAAACGCTGGTTGTTAAAGCAGGTGCATGATGCGCTGTTGTCGGACCAGGTGCCGCCCCGTCCGGCAGCGATGTGGGAGGCAACGATTGACGTGATTTTCCTGAAGGTATTGATGCAGATCGAACAGGAATGTGAATTGGGGACGACGTGGTGGCGAGAGACTGCGTTGTCCACATTAGGACGGAACGATTACCCACCAAGCGAGGTCGACTTGACTATCTGGCGGATGCGGATCACTCAATTGGCCGACCAGATCCTCGGAGCCCCCAGTTATCAAAAAGCTGAAGCGTTCCGAGACCGAGGGCCGGAAGAACTAGGCCAATATTTGATTCAAAAAGGCTTGCCCGGCGATTTCCTGGAACAGATCCCGCCTTGGATAAAATAGAACTGGCGGATCAAATGCATCTCGCCAGTGCAAAAGCATCTCGCCAGTGGTGGTACCGATGAACGAAGGGCGCGAATGTTCTCTCCTGATGTTTTGGCGGATTGCTCGGTGGTCTGTGAGGACGCAAATTTTTCTGATTTTGGATTTTTTGATCCCAGTCATGCTCCTGCTCTGGTCATGGGCCGGTACTCGCATTCCTGCTCGGGCCCGCACGACACTAAGAAACGTGGAAAGCCGCGGAGATGACCGTCAACCGCAAACGGTTTGCTCACATCCGCGTTGAATGGAATGAGAGTACCGCTGCGCTTAATAGGAGTGTGCTGATTAGTGGTGTGGCCGGTTAGCATTGGCCTCGTCGTATCTGCAGCAAAGAACCAGAACCAGAGCCAGAACATGCGCGGGCGGATGGCTTGCGGCATTTACTTGCTTGGCCACTCACTTACCCGTCCCTGGTATTTTTTTGCGTTATCACCGCGCGGATTTGCAGGCACGCTACTGGCTGGGCGTGTGCGATCCATCAGGTTGGTTTTTATGGACGCCGAGAAGATAGAGCAGCACACCGCCGAGAAACGTCGAAACCGATTCACCGAACGTCCACCAAGTGGGCATCGCGCTCATTGAATCGACCACCACTTGCAGCAGTCCGAAGCTCATCGTTCCGACCGCGATGTACCAAACGAGTGGACGGTACCGATCTAGATCCCAAGAGACAAGCAACAGCAACGCACCCACGTAGCCGTACAGCAGCGAGAGATTGCGGGCCAAATAAAAGGTGAGTGGCGAGTCGGGAAATGGATCAAAGCCGAGCCACTGGGCCGTTTCGACGATCCACTGCATCGGCATCACAGCGGCGGCGAAGGCCAGCAGCGAGATGGAGCCGACCGCCTGCAGAACGCGAATGAGATACCAATCCTTTTGGTTAGCGTTCATCTGTTCACTCCCATGGCAAAGGTGGTGTTTGCTCGCTGATGGTGAGCAATGAGCTCGCCGAATCGGGAATTTCGACGACTTTTCTGACGCGGAGGTCGACGTAGACCCAGCGGGTCTCGACGCGGGCCAAAACCGTTTTGTCTTCCGTTCGGCAGACTAAATATTTTCGCCGAGAGGCAAACTTGGCAATTTCGGAAACCCAGGTCCGTACCGTGATGTAGTCACCAGATAACGCTGCGGCGCGGTAGGTCGCGTCGTGGCTGCGTACAACCCACCCAAAGCCAGCCCTGAGGGCTTTTTCTGCGTCCCAGCCTTTTGATCGCGTATCGGCTCCTGCGGCCCACAGTGTCCACTGTAGATAACGCAGATTATGGACATGACCTTGGGCGTCGATCTCCTCGGATTGAACCGTATGCGTAAAATCGAAGTATTGAGACATAGGTTCCCTATTTTTTCGCCGACTGATCTTGGTGTAATTGGCTCCGTTGTGCTTATGATTGCGTATGATAGGGGTCGTGTGGAAGTTCGGAAGTGACCTTACCTGATCCAGTGAGTCCCCTTGCGGGGGTTGCCCGCTCTTAGAAAGAAGGACGACCAATATGTACCGATTGATTGAGCGCTGCTATGTTTTGCTGGCCCCGACAGTGAGCCCGATTCTTCTTTGCGCGATCATGGGAAGTCTCGTTTTAGGGGACCAGCCAGTCTCCGACACAAGCAGTGCTGCAAAGAAATCAGACGAAGCGGTTGCCACCTTCGCCGGCGGTTGTTTTTGGTGCACCGAAGCCGTTTTCGAGCGGATGGAGGGCGTCAAAGATGTCGTGTCTGGGTACATCGGCGGTCATGTTCCAAACCCAACCTACGAACAGGTTTGTGGAAAAAAGACCGGACATGCGGAAGCGGTCGAGATCGTGTTCGATCCCAACAAGACCACGTACGAAGAATTGCTCAAAGTCTTCTTTAAGACCCATGATCCAACGACCAAAAATCGCCAAGGTGCGGATGTTGGGCCGCAATACCGCAGCGCCGTTTTCTTCCACAGTGTTGAACAGAAAGAACAAGCGAAAAAGTTCATCGAAAAACTGGACGCGTCGGGTGAGTACACACGGCCGGTCGTGACGACGCTCGAAAATGCAACGAAGTTCTACATAGCCGAGGAGTATCACCAAGATTACTTCCGGTTGAATCCGTATGCTCCGTACTGCCAGGCGGTGGTGAAAAACAAAGTCCGTAAGTTCAATCGCGAATTTGGCGATAAGATCAAAAAAGGGGAGTAGAGCAAGTGATACCGTGGACTCGAGGGATCGTATTACCAACCTTGCTCTGGGCTGTCGGAGTCGTGGGACTCCATCACTGCTCGGCCCAAGATCCTCTGCCCACAGTTGTTCAGCTTCCCACCTTTCAGTTCTTTACCTTTTCCGGGAGCGTGCTTGTACCGGATGGTGGTGGGATGTATTTGGGTGGCAATAAAACGTCCGCGATTGGATCATCGCGTCGAGGGTTGAATCGGAGCTTCGGGCAAACGCAGGGGGTCAGCCAAGCAACGGCGCACGCCCAAATTATCGATTTGAGCGAAATGGATCGACAACTGCTCGGAGGTACACCCGAAGAATTTCTGCGGCGACACCGAAACGCTTCTACGCGTGATCGAACGAGCAATCCTGACGACGAAGGCAAGGCGCTGATTCGCCACGCTCGCAAGCTGTACCAGCGGGGTGATGCAAGCGGTGCCTTTGATACCTATCGGATGGCGATCGGTGTTCTGCGGAGTTCAAGGTTGCAGGAATTGGCAAAGATCGAGTTTCGGCGAGTGTTTGGAGTCGCGGCAGACCAGTCGCTTCGCTCGGCATCTTTGAGGCGGTAGCGGCCAGTGTTTTTGAAAACGCAAGGCTCAGAATCTTAGAAGCCGCAGGCTCCGCCATTGGTCGAGCAAGTCACGCGACAAGAGTTCGCGCAATCGAGGTCGCAGGTTGTTACAATCAGAAAGTTATTTCGCTCTCGTTTGTTAGCCAGCCAAGATGATCCCACGTCGCGACCTCCTATTTGCCGCCTCTGCCATGACTGCCGCCGCCTCGACTCCTGCCACCCAGTGTAATGCGGCTGAGACAGATGCTGCTAAGCCGGTTCGTTTCGCCCTCAATACGAGCACCATTCGTGGCCAGAAGCTGCCTTTGGACAAACAGGTCGAGGTCACCGCTTCGGCGGGATATGACGGAATCGAGCCCTGGATTCGTGACATACAGCAATATGCTGAGAACGGTGGTAGCCTGCCAGACTTGAAAAAGAAAATCGCTGACCTTGGGTTGACGGTCGATAGTGCAATCGGGTTCGCCAACTGGATTGTCGACGATGATGTGGCGCGGGCGAAAGGCTTAGAAGATGCTCGACGCGAAATGTTGCTGGTGAAAGCCATTGGTGGGGACAAGGTGGCTGCGCCGCCGGTTGGAGCTCACCGCAGTGACAGTACTCCCCCGCCACTGCCTGTGATCGCCAAGCGTTACCGAGACTTGCTGGAAGTGGGAGACGAGTTGGGGGTGGTTCCGCAGTTGGAGCTATGGTGGTTCTCGCCAACGCTCAGGCAACTAAGCGAGTTAGCCTACGTCGCTGCTGGTGCCGCACACCCTAAAGCGTGCGTATTGCCCGACTTTTATCACATTTATAAAGGCGGCAATGACTTCGCATCGTTGGGAATGATTGAAGCGTCCCGAATGCACTGTTTTCACATCAATGACTATCCCGCCAAACCGGCCCGAGATTCGCTCGCCGATAAAGATCGCGTCTTCCCTGGTGATGGGGTTTGCCCGCTGCCAAGCTTGATCCGGCAGCTCGTTGAAAACGGCTTTCAGGGAACGTTTTCGCTGGAGTTATTCAACCCTCTTTATTGGGAAAGAGACGCAGCGGAAGTCGCGGTAGAAGGATTGCAGAAATGCAAAGCGGTGGTCGCTCAGGCGGGGGTTTGAGGTAAGAAGTTGCCGCTTGCGTTTCACTCTATCAAACGATCGGCAGATGATTTTCAGTCGTGATCAGCTGATGCGGGTTCGATTGGCATCATGGTGTCATCGACACGGCAGGGCGCTCTCGAGATAGATCAAGACTTGGGCATCGTAGGCGTGTTCACAGCAAATGCCATCAGAGCTCAAGATCTCCGGTATTTTCGCTCGTTCTAGGCAGCTCAAGTGACGACCCGACGTCATTCACTCCTGGTTCTCATTGACAAATGTTTGCAGTTGAGCCAATCGGGCAAGTGTTCCCTTCTTGACTTCTTCGAGTGAGCTGCTGACTTCGTCAAGCTTTCCTTCACGGGCCCAAGCTTCCAGACGATTCCAGTCGGACACCTGTTCTTCAAGTTGCAGGATTCGAAACCCGCCTTTGATGGTGTGGGCTGCACGTCCAGTTGCTTCGGAGTTCTTTTCCGCCAAGCCGTACTCGAGTTGCTTGAGCAATTCAGGGGCTTCTTCAAGAAGCGCCTCAATTACAGAGACCAAAATGTCAATTTGACCCTCCATAACTTGTAGCGCGCCGGAAAGATCAATTGCGTCTTGATTTGAATTGAGCATTGGATTGCCGGAATCTCCTGCCTCTGACGTTGGGGCGTATTCGTCTTCTTTGCCAGATTGAGGATCGAACATTTCGCGTCTGGACGAGTTTTTCTTTTTGGATGGGTTTTTCAGGTAATGATCCATGCCGGCTTACAGGCAGCCTTGCCGATCGCCGACCAAGGCGTACGCCGTCATCGCGATGATAGGAACGTCGCACTGCGTATTGGCTTCGAGACTTCTTCTCTTTCTGGTTGTCTCAAGGCCGTCCATCTCAGGCATTTGTACGTCCGTCAAGATCAGGTCCTAGTTGCCCAGTTCGTGCATTGACATGGCAAACGTACTACTCCGCTGCGACGATAACACGGTGCTCCCAACGTTGCAACATTGTCACAGCCAATTTCTGATTCGCGTCTCCATAGTCAGCGAACAGGATATTAATTGACCGGACTGGTTGAGAGCTTGTCGGGCTTAGCGACTCGATTGCTTGATCAGCATTTGGGTTCCGTGGGCGTTCAAAACGGCCGATAGGAGATCTTGTTGCTTGCACGGTTTCATCAGATCTGAGATGACTTTTAGGTTTTGGATGCGTGCGGCGTCATTAATTAGTACGCCGGACGTCAAAATGACGACAGGCAGGTCAGCGATTCTTTCTTGGTCACGTATGTTTTCTATCATTTGATGGCCAGCGATGTGTGGCATACGGACATCGTTAACCAGGATAGGTAAGGCCTTCACCGAAAGATCTCATGATGTTAATCTCTCCATCACATCGGCTGCCCTTGACGCAAGGACCGAGGCGATGACCCAGTTGGACACAGCCCGAGCTAGACGCTGTCAATTCGGTGCGTTGTCATCGACCAGTGGTCCAGGAACGTCTAATTGGACTGTCATTTGAGCGCGTGTTGCTGGATCTTCAGGTCCGATTGGCATCGAAATGGTGAAGGAGAATTCACTTCCTTGGCCAATCTCACTTTTGATTTCGATTGGTCCACCCAGGCGATCGACGATGCTGGTGCAGATGCTCAATTCAAGGTCGGTTCCGCCCACGATTCGCGTGGTCGATCGCCTGCCAGCGCGAACGCGTCAAAGATAGATTCATGGCGGTCCGGCACGATCCTGGTCCCCGTGTCGACGACGTGGAACCGAATTCTGGCGTCTCATTGATCGACCTCCAATGCCTCCCAATGTAAAACGATGTCACCTTTCACAGTGAATTTGATTGCGTTACCGACCAGATTCACAATGACTCGTCGCAAATCCGCGACATCACAGACGAGGGTGTCTGACACGTCGGGAGTGATCTCGTAGGCCAGTTCGATTTGTTTTCGTTGTGCGCGAATGGCAAGCGAGCGCACCATGTCACCAACTTCTTCACGCACTCTAATTGGCGTGCATGAGTTTTCAGTTTTCCAGCTTCGATTTTTGAGAGATCACGGACCTCGTTGATAATGCCGGGTAGCGAATCAGCGGAATCGAGTACGGTATTAAGGGACTCAGGTTCCACCTCATTTACATTTCCTTCGAGTACAAGTTCCGTCATTCCCATCTTACGTTGATGGGGGGCCGAGTTTCCTGACTCCTGTTGACAAGTCATTACCTCTTGTTTTGCTTGGCCCTGTTTGCTTCGTCACAAGCCTGCTCCATATCCAGCATGGCTTGTTTCATGAGGTTTTCTTGGTTGCAGACAACACCTTCACCATTCTTCCGCATCGCATCAACGGACTGGATTTGTGCTATCACTCGTTGTCCGGGAGGTGCCATTGCCAGTAGTTACAGATTGAAACTGATCGAGAGATGCGAGAACAGTATCGCCGTGCGGTGTGGAATTGAGCTTCTTGAAAAGCAAAACACGGCGAACATATCACCAGTTGGCATCAGTTCGCCAAAGCCGACGGCTGAGCGGATCCTGTGGTGGATGACGAAGTCTTCCTAGGCTGGTCGATACTTGCGTCCTTTGGCTTCAGGAAGGTAAAAAACACTGTTGGATGATTCTCGGACAAGGGGATCGTCACTGGATTCCAGCAACTTGGTAACTTCGATCCCAAGCTCTTACATTTTCTTCCGTCTAATCGGTAATTCGTTGACTGCCTGAACGCTAGCCAGTGGAATGACGCGATGGCCCCGAAACTATTTCGGATCAGTCGACTCACGCTTCATCCCATTTGTTCCTCCCAAGATCAAGCAACGGGTTTACGATCTAAGTGATTGGTTGGGAACCACCACTCGTAGATCTGGTTCCAGTGCATCAAAAGGCTCGGTGTGGAAATCCTGACCAACGATAAAGCTGGATTCCCATCAGTTTCCTGCATTTGCAGGTAAATATACTCAATAATATTTCGTTTCAGCGAGTTGACACTATTGCTGGTCCAGCCCATCCCCAAGTGTTTGATCCGCAAGTGATCCAATCCCGCGATACCATTGCTCCGCTGGTGAAAATCGAGGCGTTTGAAGGTTGATTTGGTGAAACGAATACATGCAAGCCTTTACATTTTGTCAACGATATGCTCGGCGATCGCAAGTGCCGAGGTAGCCGCTGGAGAGGGCGCGTTGAGGACGTGGATCGCTCGCTCGCTTTTTTCGATTAAAAAGTCATCGAACAAGTTCCCGTCTTGGGTAACGGCCTGGGCGCGAACGCCAGCCCGGCCGGTAACCAAATCGCTTGATTTGATCTGCGGGATCAATTTCTGAAGTGCTTTAACGAATGCTGATTTACTGAGAGAACGATGCACTTCACCCATTCCCATTCGCCAATGCTTCCAGGCCAGTGAACGAAATCCGCGATAGGAAATCGCGTCGGTTAAATCAGCTAGGCAAACATCCCACCACGTGTATCCCGATCGTGAAAGGGCGAATACCGCATTGGGTCCACATTCGACGCCACCATCGATCATGCGGGTAAAGTGGACCCCCAAAAAAGGAAATGCGGGATCAGGAACCGGATAAATCAAGTTGCGGCAAAGTGCTTGGCTCTTTTCACCCAATTCGTAGTACTCGCCACGAAACGGGATGATTTTGATTTGCGGATCTCCACCAGCCAAGCGGCAAATGCGATCACTTTGCAGACCAGCGCAATTGATAATTCGGTCGCATTCGAGCATTTCGCCGCGTTGGCTAATCAACTTCACAGACGAACCTTTGGGCTCGATCTCGGTAACTTGGAATTCCAACCGCAGGTCGCCGCCGCAGTCACGAATCAAACTTGCCATCCGTTCGCAGACTCGCTGAAAATTGACGATTCCCGTTTCGGGGACATGCAGCGCGGCGATACCAGCGGCAGCCGGTTCAAGCTCTCGCAACTGATCCGTATCAATTCTTTCAAAAGCGACCCCGTTGGCAGTCGCGCGTTCGGCAATTCGGTCCAAGCGTGGCAATTCATCTTGATTGCTTGCTACAACCACTTTGCCGCAACGATCCCAAGGGATAGCGTGCTCGGTGCAGAATTCTTCCATCGCGAATTTACCTGCCCGGCAATTAATCGCTTTGAGTGATCCAGGTTTGTAATAAATTCCCGAATGTAGCACCCCAGAGTTGTGCCCCGTTTGGTGTGCTGCGACCCGTTTTTCTGTTTCGACAATGGTGATCCGCAATTCCGGATGTCGCTGTTGCAACCTCATGGCCGTTGCTAAGCCGACGATGCCTGCACCGATAATGACGACTTCAGGGTTTTGCATTTTGCGATGTTCGTTCGCGCGAAGCTTTCCTGCGCTAAGCGAGGGATTTGGGAATACTGAATTAATGAATGTCCACTAATGAATTCTAATTGCACCGACCTTGAGGCCGCCCGTTTTTTTTACTCGCGCTCGTCTGGGGTATCCGTTGCAAGGTGGGTGTAGACAGACGGAGACAGGTAGTGTTTGAGCATACTAATGGAAGCACAAATCAGGATCGATCATGCCAGTGCTGTGATCGCGATTTCTATTCGGAGGTAAACTTGGTCCTGATCAACCGTTAACGGTCGGACTGCTGCTTGGGTGCTGGTTGCTGGTTGAATTCGGATTTTGAATCCAGTTCCGATTTGGAATCCTGGCTTTGGGTGAGGACCTTGATCCCTTGCTTTTCTAGTCTTGTACGCCAGTGCTGGCGGGCAATTGATTGCATATC
>JAYZAR010000190.1:0-19508 GCA_036339635.1 Planctomycetota bacterium
TGAACGCTCAGCCACGCAAACGACTTCGGTCAGGAGTCGAAACGACCGGAAACGGCAGACCAACTGGTGCGAGATTACCGATTAGCAGATCTCTCAGAACGAGAAAAAAGGCTCTGCGACTTTGCCATCTTACTTACTCTCAAGCCTGCAAAAGTACAACGCTTGCATCTTGATCACCTCCGCGATTCTGGCATCACAGACGAACAGATCACTGTTGCAAACCAAGTCATTGGCTACTTCAACTACATCAACCGTATTGCCGATGGCTTGGGGGTCGAACCTGAAGATTGGATGGAGTACCCGAGTCATCAACAGTGGGAACTTGAGCGTGGAACCGATTACTTAGAATCGCTTCCAGACGACAAGGCCGACAACTAGGGATTTTCAGCAATGCGTGCGATGAACATCTTCCCATCAAGGTAGCCTACCATCGCATATGGGTAGAAATGCAAACACAACTTACGATATCCAACGACGCAGGACTGTTGCGAACCGGAAGCATTTTTTTCGTATCCACGCGGCAAACCTATTACATCGAAACAGGTTTGCCGCGTCATGAGATCATTCACGAAAGCGCGTTTCATCGCTTGAATAAAGCAAGGACTCGCCAACGTCTTCTCGGTAATGAGCTAGATTGGGAGCCGCAGACAGAAGTGATGGCTCGACGACACCGAGCTGCAAACGCAGGTGTTCATTGCCGTAGAGAATATCGATTGGCTGCTTTTCAAATTCATATTCGTAGGGCGGATCAAGCCATCGAAATCTAGATGGATAGAGGCGCTGAATCTCGGCAAGCAGATGGATCGTCATTGCAAATGACCGAAATCTGTCCGGCTCAACGACATGAATCGAAATGCCACCGCATAATTCGCCGGCCCATTTATCGAAGGTTGGTCGAAAACAAGCGGGTAAAACTCTGACCGAATCAGCGACAACCTGCTGCAACTCCGCTGCCAATGCCTCTGCATCATCGATAAACGGGGCTCCAATCATTTCGAACGGGACAGTCGTGCCTCGGCCCTCGGAGAGATTGGTTCCTTCCAACAATACCTGCCCCGGATACAAACGGACTGAATGGCTGGTCGGCAGGTTAGGGGAGGGTGGTATCCAAGCTCGACCTAAGTCTTTCCAAATAGAATCACTACACCAAGATTCCATTGCGATTGTTTCTAAAGCTAAATCCAAATGCTCCCGGCGTCGAAATAAACGCCCCAGCTCTGCAATGGTCAAGCCATGTCGCATTGGGATCAGTGCCCCTCCGACGAAACTCTGGCAGCCCCGACTCAGTATTGGCCCTTCGACGATGCATCCTCCCAGTGGATTGGGACGATCCAGAATGAGCATGGAAACATTCGCCTCGGCACAAGCCCGCATGCATTCCAATAGGGTCCACGCAAATGTATAGATGCGAGTGCCAACATCTTGCAAATCGACGATTAGGCAATCAATTTTTTCGAGCATCTGCGCTGTCGGACGCCTTGTCTCGCTGTACAAACTGTACACCGGCACGTCAAGCGATTGATGCCAGCCATGTTTAGTCTCGACCATATTCGCTTGCGCATCTCCCCAGAAACCATGCTGCGGAGAAAAGATCGCAGTAATTTGGCCAGGCTTTTCGGAATCGATCACCTGCCAAGCATGAACCAAGTCACGATTTACCGATGCGGGATTCGCGAGTAAACCAATCCTTGCATGATCGACCCAAGGGTGCCCGCGACGCTCAAGCACTTCGAGGCCAAGCAACATGTCCCCCGAAGTCATCATGGCATCGCGTAAATCAAGAACTTCGCGCGTCGGCGTTTAAACTCTGCCAACTCAGCTTCGTAACCCCGTTCCAGTGAATCGATTGATTGACCTTCAAGAATAGCGTTACGCGTCACCTCGTCAGCCAGCAGGCGGTTTAGTGACTTTGTATTCCAGTGTTTCGGATACATCGACCGTAGCGTCAATGCGAGCAACCAACCACAGCGATTTGGCTCAAACCGGCTATGATCAGTAATCACGAGATTAACACCGCCACATTTCTCCCCGACATACTTGCTGGCATCTGGAACAAATTGAATCGGCACAAAAACTACGCCTGGCAAACGTGCTGCTTGAAGCATCCTGGAAAACACGAGAGGATCGATCCAAGGAGCACCCACAACTTCAAATGGCGTATCGGTACCACGTCCCACCGACAGGTTAGTAACTTCTAGTAAACCAACACCCGGGGACAAAATCGCTTGGGTCAAACCTCGCATATTTGGGGAAGGATTGATCCACATGCGTCCAGTCGCGGCAAACATCTTGCCCCGATCCCAGTTTTGCAATTTGATCACCTGCAGATCCAAATCCAAATCCCATTCGGCCCGAAACATGCCAGCTAATTCGCCAATCGTCATGCCGTGTCGCACAGCGATCGTGTGGTAGCCAACAAATGATTCAGACCCGGAATCCAAAACCGGTCCTGCAACTGTAACTCCATTAATTGGATTCGGTCGGTCCAAAACAACAAACCGCAGCCCGTGCTCTGCAGCGGCACGCATCGCGCCACCCATGGTTGAGATGTAGGTGTAGAAACGCGTCCCGATGTCTTGAATATCGAACACAATCGTGTCGACATTTTTTAACATCTCTTTGGTTGGCACGCGTGTATCACCGTACAAACTATATATTTTCAACCCCGTTTGCTCATCCTGACCATCACCAATTTCGGCCTGATCGAGTTGGCCTGCGAATCCGTGTTCGGGACTGAACAGAGCCACCAAGTCAACCTTCTCCGCCTGGGCGAGTAACTTCACCGTGGAAATCCCATTGAGATTGACACCGGTATGGTTTGTGATCAAACCAACACGCCGACCTTGCAAGGATCTGAAATCATCCGCCTCCAGCACATCAATTCCCGCTAGAGTCTGCCCCAAGACGCAAACGCCAGGGAATAGCACCAGCAACAGTAAAGTAACGGTCGACAACGGTTTCACGGAGTGGTTTCCTCAACTGTTTCAGGTGTTAATGACCGGCTCAATGGGAAGACCCAACTTGCCAGCCAGCCAATCGCAAACGTGACGACAGAGCCAATCACGGCAAACCAAGTCCACGCGATGGCGGTACCAAATTTGATGTATGTCAAAACCAGGACACCACACAACATACCCGCCAAAACACCTCGTTGATGGGCAGACTTTGTTAAAACACCAAGTGCAAAAACGCCCAACAGAATACCGGCGGTGAATCCCGCAATCGCCAATGCATCACTCACGACGCTGTCTGATACCCAACTGGCTCCGATCCCAATCATGATCTGAAGGGCCCCAAACGCTACGGTGAAGCGACGACTAATGTGAAGCAACTGATCCGCATCAACATATCGTCCGCGCCGCTCTTGCCATGGGACGAGAAAATCGGCGACTGCTGCTGTCGCTGACGAATTCAATGAACTCGATAACGTCGACATTGCAGCGGCAAAGACGGCCGCTAGGGTTATCCCCACAATCCCTATGGGCAACTGATTCACGATGAAGGTCGCAAAAACTTCGTCCTGATTCTCAAATTTTTGGGGCACTACACGTTCGTAGAAACACGCCAGGGCAACGCCAAGTGTCAGAAACAGAGCAAACTGAAATGCAACAATCAATCCACTCGCGATCACGGCACGTGATGCGTCTCGACTGCTTCGTGCGGCAAGGTACCTTTGCACGAACATTTGATCTGTTCCATGCGTTCCTAACGTAAGCACTGCGCCGCCGATTATTCCGGCCCACAAAGTGTAAGGCTCTGTCCATAGACTGAAGTCATCCGTACTGGCCCAACGAAAATCAAAGATCTGCAAACGATTGGTCGATTCACCAAACGCCACCAACTCGCTCCAACCACCCGGTATTTGGCTTACCAAGATCCAGAGCGCGATCGCCCCACCAACCATGTAGATCACGAATTGGATGCAATCGCTCCAAATCACGGCCTTCATTCCACCAAAAAAGGTGTACAAGATCGTTGCGACACCAATCAGTCCGATACAAGTTGGCAATGAAAACCCGAGAACTTGTTCTAACGCGATACCGGCTAGGAACAGCCGTAGTCCGTCACCCAAATTTCGGGTCACCAAAAACAACAACGATGCAGCCCGTTTACTAGCGCCACCAAAACGATGATTTAACACTTCATATGCAGTGTACATTTCCCCGCGAAAATAGAGGGGGACCAAAATGATCGCCACAACCGTACGGCCGACGATAAAACCAATCGTCAACTGCAAGAACCTCATATCACCGGAAACAGCGAAGGCAATTCCCGGCACACTTAGGAATGTCGCGGTGCTTGTCTCAGTCGCGACGATCGATCCCAGGATTGCATACCAAGGCAAATCTCGCCCGCCGAGCAAGTACGCAGAAAGATCATGCTGGCGCTGCCCAATACGCAAACCGAGTGCCACCATCCCCAGCAGATAAAACACCAAGATCGCCGCATCGATCGCATGAATCGCCAAACCGATTTCCTTTCATTCAATACGGACGTGTCACATTCAAAGGGATAGATTCACCTCACACCTGCCCTACAATAGCTAGAGATTGTGAATCAAACATGGACAAAGAACAACCTACATCGCTGAATCACCTGACGACCGAGGGGCGAAATCCCGACTCGGCGACCCTCGATTCGCTCACCGCGATCGAGATTGTCCGTCTTATGAATACGCAAGACGCAAGCATCGCAGATGCCGTTGCGAGCGTCGCCGATTCAATTGCAAAAGCAGTTGACTTGATCGCGAGTCAATTCCGAGTTGGTGGACGGCTGATTTACATGGGGGCCGGGACCTCTGGCCGACTCGGTGTCCTTGACGCAAGCGAGTGTCCGCCGACCTTCAGCACGGATCCCAAGATGGTCGTGGGCTTGATCGCGGGTGGATACAGCGCACTCACTCGAGCGATTGAAGGAGCCGAGGATTATCCGGAATTTGGTAAGCGTGACTTGATGGAGGTTGAATTGTGTGACCGAGATGTCTTGGTTGGAATCGCCACCAGTGGTCGCACACCTTACGTCATCGGTGGATTGCAGTACGCCCGTCATGTGGGCGCGTCCACAATCGGATTCAGTTGCAATGAGCAGTGTGGCTTAAGGCCTCACAGTCAAATCATGATCTCCCCAGTGGTTGGCCCTGAAATCATCAGTGGTTCGACTCGCATGAAAGCGGGCACAGCTACAAAAATGGTACTGAACATGCTGACCACCGGTGCGATGGTCCGAATTGGCAAAACCTACGGCAATCTAATGGTCGATTTGAAAGCCACAAATGAAAAACTGATCGAGCGTTCCGGGCGAATTGTCGCAGAATTAACCGGACTGAATCCTAACGAGGCGCAGTCTCTACTCGCTAGTTGCAATCACGAAGTAAAAACGGCCATCTTCAGTCACCTTCGCAGAGTTGATCCGGCGGAAGCGAGACAGGTTTTGACCGAAGCTAGCGGGCACCTCCGGGACGCATTGGAATGGCCGGAAAGATGACAAAGAAACCTCCTTCGTTGGGTTACCAGAACCAACTTATATTGGGAGTGGATGGGGGGGGCAGCAAAACAATCGCTTGCCTGGCAGAAAGCGATCTCACCAACCCACCAACGATCCTCGGCATCGGATATGCAGGACCATCCAACTGCCGAAGTGTTGGCATTCAACAAGCGATCAACCACCTGAAGCAAGCGATTGCGGCAGCCTTTCAAAATGCGAATCGACAACCAACTGAGGTTGCATCAGCCTGTCTAGCGCTAGCAGGTACCGATCGCGCGATCGAAAAAGAACAATTCCAGCAGTGGGCCAATCAAGCCAAGTTGGCCGAAAAAGTGTCCATTAACAACGATGCAGTACCCGTGGTCTACGCCGCTTTTCCTGATGGCGCAGGGATTGGCTTGATTGCCGGTACGGGGTCTTTAGCGATTGGCCGCAGCGCGGACGGCAGCTTGTATCGATGTGGTGGATGGGGTGGACTGTTTGGCGACGAAGGCAGTGGCTACAGCATCGCTATCGCTGCCCTCCGCGCCGCAGCATGGGATGAAGATGGACGTGGTCCCAGCACCGTACTGCGACAAAATTGGCTGCAGCGTTTGAACGTCAAAACACTGAACGAAGCAATCCCCAAACTTTACGCTACTGAAACGAACCGGGCCGAGATAGCAGCATTTGCCCCGCTCGTTTTCCAAGCCGCCGAAACTGGCGACACCGTTGCCTGCGAGATCATCGAAGAGGCAGCCTCACACCTTGCGAATCTCGTAACGACACTCCAGCAAAAGCTACAAAACAGCAGCAGTCCGTTGCGTCTCGCCCTCAGCGGCGGGATTCTCAACAACCAAGCTCGCTTCACGAATCGGATTCTTGAAATTCTTCGACAGCAAAATCATTGTTTGATCGAAACAGTGATCGTACGTAGACCAGTGCAGGGTGCTATCAACATTGCCACTCGTCAAATCTCCTTAAGATGACCGCCCCAATGCGTCCAACGAACTCTGGTCGCTGTTTTGAAGAAAAACCATCTGGCGATACTGCCCATCTCGATCGAGTAATTCTTGATGCGTTCCCACCTCCATCACGCGTCCATCATCCATAACGACGATTTTGTCGGCGTTGGTTATAGTGCTGAGTCGGTGGGCAATCACAAATGCCGTTCGGTCTTCCAGCAAGTCAGCCAAACTCTGCTGGATCAGCTGTTCGCTTTCGCTATCTAGGTTGCTCGTTGCTTCGTCGAGAATCAAAATTTTGGGGTCGGCCAACAAAGCCCTTGCAATTGCAAGCCGCTGACGTTGTCCGCCAGAGAGTTTGACGCCTCGCTCGCCTATCGTGGTGTCGTAGCCTTGAGGTAACCGAAGAATAAACTCATCGGCAGCAGCCGCTTTCGCTGCGCAAATGATTTCAGTCTCGCTCGCACGACGTCTTGCATAGGCGATGTTTTCTCGGATCGTACCATCAAACAGAAACACATCCTGCTCCACAATCCCGAGTAAACTGCGATAAGAATCGAGCTGAATGTCTCGCAAATCCCGACCATCCAAACAGATACTACCGGATGTTACGTCGTAAAAACGGGCAATTAAATTAGTTAGCGTTGTTTTCCCAGCTCCACTCCGTCCAACCAAGGCGACCGTTTCACCAGGCGAAACATCAAGCGAAATGTCTTCCAGCACTAAGGGTTCAGAATTTGGATATCGAAAGGAAACGTTACGAAACGACATCGATCCGGCGACGCTTGAGCGGTCCAATCGCATCGATGTTCCTTTGCTAGGTAATTCCTCCTCAATTTCCAAGACGTCCAAAATTCGATCCAGGCCAGCCAAGTTATTTTGAAATGACACAGCACTACCGGCAATCGTCGCCAACGGATCAAGCAACATTGTTAGATAGACCAAGAACATCATCAGGTCGCCGAGTGTCAATTCACCACCGATGATTTGGTAACCGCCATACAACAATAGCGCTGTTGAAGCTAAAGGGATAAGCACCTCCCAAATCATCTCGATGATTCTCGTCCACCACCAAGTGAAGAGTTGCTGACGAACGAGGTAATCGCTTTCGCGGACAAACCGAGTCGACTCACTTCGGGAGCGTGAAAAAGTTCGCACAACGCGAATACCACTAAACGTCTCAGTCGCGTTACCATCAATTTGCTGCCGCTGCTTTCGGAGATCACGATAAAGTGGTCGGATCCTATTGATCCATGTACGGTGCGTGACCCAAACAACAGGCAACAACAACAGCCCACCAACCATCAACTTCCAATCCACGAGCATCAGGATCACCAAGCTGCCAACAAATTGAACAATCGCTCGCCATGGATTGTAGAGCATGCTGAAAATCAGCTCCGCGACTCCTCCTGCATCCTCGCGGATCAGACTGGCAACACCGCCGCTCTTCATGTCATCGACTTTGTTCAGTGGCAATCGAATGGAATGCTCAAAAACATGCCGGCGAATCGAAACCAGGGTTTGGCTGGCCGCTTTGGTCGCCATCCAGCGGCTCGTCATGTGAACAAAGGTGGCGATGATCGTGATCACCACAACAGCGACCGAAACAGCAACCAGCAGCCCGATCGCAGAATCGGGTAACGGCAAGGATTGAAGGGGCTGTGGAATCGGCTTCGGCGGACTGGTCAAAGCCGAGTCGATAGCAAGCTTCGTACCCAGCGGCGGTATCAATCGCAATCCAATCGCAACCGTCAGGAAGACGAGTGCTGTTAGAATTCGTGTGCGTTGACGACCGATCAGTGCCCAGAAGGCTTTGAGCAACTCCCAAACTTTTCGATCCCGCTCACCGAGCTTTGTTGGCGTTCCGCCGCTGCGACGATGCGGGGCAGGCGGTTCACCACTAGCGTGCCGCTCACGAACTTTCTCGCGATACTCAGCGAAACGACTACGACTGGATTGGGTTGGCATAGGGTTTTCCAGAGCCGGACGCATCAAACGGCCAAAACGCCGCAGGAAATGCAGACCTGCTCAGCAGGCATTTAGCCTGCTGACTCGAGCTATTTGGAGAAAGGTTGTGTCGTCAGGGGAGCGGAACGCGGCAGGATCCGACGCACGACTGGCACAGCAAAAAAGTGAATAATTGTTGCCAACCGGCAATGCCAACGACTACATTCTTCGCATGCAAATCACAGACTACATCGTTTTGATCGCCTACTTCGCCATCATAATTGGCATTGGTTTGTGGGCAATGCGCCACGTCAGCGACCAAGAAGATTACTTCATGGGCGGACGTGGCTTCGGCAAACTGCTGCAAACCTTCGCCGCATTTGGTGCTGGAACAGGGGCCCATGAACCGGTCCAAGTGGGCCGAACAGCTTGGACGAGTGGCTTGAGCGGAGTCTGGTCTGCGTTAATGTGGCTGTTTGTGACGCCAGTGTACTGGATCACGGCGGTTTGGTACCGCCGAATGCGGCATCTAACACTGGGCGATTGGTTCGTTGAACGATACGAATCCCGCTCGATGGGTGTCGCGTACACGCTGTTCGCGATCGTTTTTTACATGTTCTATCTTTCAACCATGTTTTCGGCGATCGCAAAGTTCGCCGTGCCCCTGCTGGGTTTTGAAACCGGGCTCTTCGGACTCGATTTGAAATTTACACTGATCCCCTTGATCGCAATCGTGGTGATTGCCTACGGCGTCTTGGGTGGGCTAACCGCCGCTTATTGGACAGACCTTATTCAAGGCCTCTTCATTATTGTGCTTTCCGTGCTTTTGATCCCTTACGGCTTATGGGCTGTCGCCAAGCAATTTGGCGGACCAGACGAACAAAGCTTGATGGATGGCTTCAGAATCATGCACGAACGGGTCTCAACCGACTATTTCAATCTATTTTCGGGACCCAGCAGTGGTGAATTCCCCATTCAGTACATCGTCTCGCTTTCGCTGCTGGCAATGGTCGGCATCGTCGTGCAACCGCACTTCATTGCCACGGGTGGTGGATCCGCGAAAAGTGAAGACGAAGCACGAATCGGATTGGTTGTCGGAAACTTCCTGAAGCGACTTTGTACGGTCGGCTGGGCGTTGACGGCCCTAATTGCGCTCGCCTTGCTAGCGGGAAGCCCTGAGATTGCGGCCGACCCCGATCGTGTTTGGGGAGTTGCTGCACGAGAGATTCTGGGACCGCTTAACTTGGGGCTGGTCGGATTGATGCTGGCCTGCTTGCTGGCCGCAATGATGAGCTCAGCTGATACCTACATGATCGTAACTTCAGCCCTCGTCGTGAGAAACCTGTACGCTGCCTACATCAATCCCAATGCCGGTGAAAAACAATATGTTCGTGTTGGTAGAATCACTGGATTGATCATCATCGTGGGCGCGGCAATTGTGTCGATCTCTCTGGCTGATGTGTTCGGGCAGTTTCGGATGGCGATTGAGTTACCGATTCTGTTTGCGGCACCGTTTTGGGTCGGCATGTATTGGAGACGCGCAAATCGAACAGCGGTGTGGGGGACGATCGCATTCTCATTGCTAGTCTTTTTTGTGTTGCCTTATGCCATCCCCATGTTGCAGCCCGGTTTGAGGGAGAATCCATCCCTGGCCACGAGCACCAATTCTGTTACTAAAACGTTTCAGCGTGATGCAACCGATTCCGATGTAGCCCGACACGAAGCCTGGGTCTCCGCCCAGGAAGAGATTAGCCGTAAATACGGTTCAAGCAACTCCGAAAGTGACCAAACTAAACTCAACGCGGAACTCAAACTGCTCGGACCTGAACCACCTCAAGCGGTAGTCGGTGAACCAATCACGCTCACACTCAAGAGTGGCGGTCAGTCGATTTACTGGCGAGGTGGAGTGACACCCGTGGAAGGATCGTCTCCCACCTACGAATTGGTCGATCAACGGAATGAGAATGGCGTTGAGATCCGGGTTGAAAAGATCACCAGCCAGCAGTTGGGGAAAGGCTCTCTGAACCTCGACTTCCTGCTCTATTCGCTGGTGGGTTTCGATCTTTCGGGGGCATCGAAGGCGACGCTGGAAACCCTGCGTTTGCCACTTAGACTGCTGGCGCCGTTTCTGGTGCTCATTGCCCTTAGTTACCTTACCCCACGCACCAATGCCAGTGTGTTGGATCGTTACTTTGCGAAGATGAATACGCCAGTCGATCCAGATCCGCAAGCTGACAAACGTTTGCTCGACCAAGCCTATTCGGATCCGCAGCAAGTTTTCACCCGGAAGCTCTTCCCCAATTCAGACTGGGAATTTGTCAAACCGACGACGAAGGATGTCGTCGGTTTCCTGATCTCGTGTGCTGTGTGCGTCGTCATCATCGCACTCCTTGGCTATCTCGCCAGCATTGGATCGGCGTAATTAACCGTTTTGGGTGCGACTGGTGTTGCCTGAAACGCGACATCAGTCGGCGTGCCTAACGCGTTTATATACATCCCAAAAGATGGCGAGCGGCCGACGTATTGCAATCTTCTCACAACCCGCCCACAAATCGGTGAGACGTCATCGCTCGGCTTAGCGTTGGTAGATTGGCAGAAACGCTTTATCCAACTGCAACATGATCAAGTTGCAGGCCGTGACATAGACTGGGTGGATCTGCCCCTCCCAGTAACCATCAGGGCGTTGAGCCGTAACAATTCGATCGTAAAGCCGATCTCGGAACGGCAACCACAACTCTTTGCCTTGTCGGTATACAACCTGACTGTAGTACAGATAAGTGTAGTGCCAATGGCCAAACGCTCGTGCCCCATCACTTATGTCGTGCAGTGAGTCCTTCGCGTATTTTAACATCTCGGGAACATGATCACTGTCGTAGTCACCGGCGTTGTAGAGAGCGGCCAACGCGGCAGCCGTGATGGCCGGCCGACTGCTCCCTTTTTGTCGACTACTGTAGCTGATACCACCGTCGGGATTCTTGCATCCATAAATGTATTGCTTTGCATTCTCGATCACCTTGGCGGTCACAGGGATACCGGCGTTCCGGCAGCCCCGCAGCCCTTGGACTTGTGTGATGGTGGTCGACCCCTCGTCAAAATCGTTTCCCTCACGGGCAGAGACATACCCCCAACCACCGGCGGCCGTTTGCGCATTGCCGCTGAACTCGACGGCTTTGGTAAGGACTTCAACTAACTCCTCGCGGCGATCAAGCAAGCCCTCTTCACCGAGCACCTGCGACATGAACAACATTGCGAACCCATGTCCGTACGTATACCGCTGATCAGTTTGGGGGTCACCGATCAACCCGTTACTGCGGCTCTTGCTGATCAGATAGTCCGAACAGCGTGCGATCTCTTTCGCGTAGGGTCCCTGGGTCGTCGTGCTGCCGCTACCGATCAAAGCTGTGCCGGCCAAAGCAGCGAGTGCCGTCGGGTAAACTTGGGTATTCCATTGGCCGCGTGAGGACTGATTGCGGCTGAGCCATTTCAGACCTTTTTCGATGGATTCATCCCACCGATCTTCCCGGTCATCTTGGGCTTTCGCTGAACGGATTCCTACGGTACCCGCAACACTCAGCACAGTGGCAGTTCGCAGCCAATCACGTCGAGAATTCTTCAGCGTCATCAAATTGGTTCCGTAGCGTGAGCTGTTCTTTCGTCGAACGGCCATGGTGGCAGTATTGATCTGTATTCAGATATTGTACCGACCAGTGGAAATAAAGGGAAACTTCAATGTCGCGGATCCGTGGTGCCCCAGACCTGTCGGTTACCTTCAAGAGCTGCTTTGCTTCTCCAAAGCTGTTGCCACACAAGGGTGGACACCCCGTTTGCGTTGGCAACTGGGGCAGAAAAACGTGCTTCGCTGGGCCTGGACAATTCGGCGAATTGGTCCCCGGCCACAGCGGGGGCAGTGGTTTCCCGCCCGATCATAAACACGGTGATGATTCTGATAACTCCCCTCGCCATTGAGGGCATTTCGATAAGTTCCGTCGCTGAGCGTACTTCCCTCGTTCTCGATCGCTTTTTGCAACACAATTTCCGTCGCTTTCGCGATTCGCTGCCATTGGGAACGTGTCAGGATATTGCAATGGCAGCGTGGATCGACACCGGCCAAAAATAAAATTTCGGCGGCGTACAGGTTCCCGATTCCCGCAACGGCAGACTGGTCCAACAGTGCGACTTTGACCTCTCGACGACTTTGCCCCAACTTTCTTTTCAACTCAGCGGCCGTGACCTCAAGGGCATCGACCCCTAAGCGGTCACCAACACTCGCTTCGAATTCCCCACGGGCAAATAGCTGCACCGTGCCAAGACCCCGTCTATCCCAAAACAACAACTCGTTGACGGGCCCTCCCGACAATTCAATTCGCAGACGGAGGTGGTCCTTGGTAGGCGGGTCTACAAGTAGAACTAAGCCAGTCATCCTTGGTTCGATCACGATCAACTGCTGATCATCCAATGCCAGCAGAAGCCTTTTTCCTCGTCGACCAATCGCTTCGACCCGCCGACCACGAGTACGACGATCGAGAGCGTCAATGCGTGGGCGAATCGAAATCGGCTTCCGTAGACAGGGCGGTCGCTCAATTGCGACAATCCTGCTTCCGATGGTCGGCAGGACACCGCGTCGCATCGTTTCGACTTCGGGCAATTCTGGCACGATTCTCCTCTCAAGTCGCAGTCTGACCGGTTCTTGGTGCACCGGCGGTAGTGATGTAGGCTTGTAGCATGCGGTCAACCTTATGTGCTGCTAATCCTTCATGCTGCTCGATTCAGCCGAGAACTACAACCATGACCATCAGCCCTGTTTCGGCGTCTGTTCCCGATTCGCGAGGTCGCTTCGGTGATTTTGGTGGACGGTTTGTCCCCGAAACATTGACGCGAGCTCTCGACCAATTGGCTGAGGAGTACGACAAGGCAAAGCACGACCACGAATTCCAACGGGAATTGACGGAATTGCTGCGGACGTTTGTCGGACGCCCAAGCCCGCTTTATTTTGCAAAACGATTGACTGAGATCGGTGGCGGAGCACAAATTTGGCTCAAACGGGAAGATTTGAACCACACCGGGGCCCACAAAATCAACAATACGGTCGGGCAAGCCCTGCTGACGCTGCGGATGGGCAAGACCCGTGTCATCGCCGAAACCGGCGCTGGTCAACATGGTGTTGCGAGCGCGACCGCATGTGCTCATTTCGGGCTCCCTTGCACGGTGTACATGGGTAGTGAGGATATTCGACGGCAAAAGCCGAACGTCTTCAGCATGAAGTTGCTCGGCGCCGAGATTTGCCCGGTCGAAAGTGGCTCCAAAACGCTTCGGGACGCCGTCAATGAAGCGATGCGGGACTGGATGTCATCGGTGGAGAAAACACATTACATCATCGGCAGCGTGATTGGACCACATCCATTTCCAATGATGGTGCGAGACTTTCAATCGGTAATTGGTCGCGAAACTCGAGAACAGTGCCGCGATTCGTTCGAAAGATTGCCCGACTGCGTGGTTGCTTGTGTTGGCGGCGGTAGCAATGCGGCCGGAATGTTTTACCCCTTTGTCGAAGACGACGGTGTTCGCTTAGTTGGTGTCGAAGCCGGAGGCCGGGGACACAAGGCTGGCGATCATGCCTCCCCACTCACCTTCGGACAGCCTGGCGTACTCCACGGAAGCTACAGCTATGTGATGCAGGATGACGACGGACAAACATGCGATGTACATTCGATGAGCGCGGGTTTGGATTACCCGGGCGTCGGACCTGAACACAGCTATTGGAAAGACAGCGGTCGCGTTGATTACCTTGAATGCGGTGACGATGCAGCCATGCAAGCCTTCGACACGTTGGCACGCAGTGAGGGAATCATCACAGCGTTAGAAACGAGTCACGCCGTGGCCAAAGCACTTGAACTGGCGGCCGAAATGACAGAAGACCAACACTTGGTTGTCTGCCTTTCTGGTCGTGGTGACAAAGATGCGATGGAAATCGCGAGATTGCGCGGCGAATCCTGGTAGCATCGCGTTACAGACTCGTCGAGCTCAGCAGCAGTATTAATCCCTCGCAGGTCCAATGACGCATCACAAGCTTCATCGTTCCAGCGGCCACGACAAGACCAAAGGAACTTTTCATGGCAACGATAACTTGGCTCTCCCACGCAAGCTGGCTTATCGAATCAGGGGAATCCAAAATCATCTTGGATCCTTTCCTGAGTGACAATCCTACTGCAACGATCAAGCCAGAAGACCTAGTCGGCGTCACCGATATTTTGATCTCTCACGGTCATTTTGATCATGTTGCAGACGCGGCTGAGCTTGCGAATAAAAATGGGGCGACGATCACTGCGATTTTCGAAATCGCGCAGTGGTTCGCTGACAAACATAAAGTTGAGTCGACGGTTGGCATGAATATCGGGGGTGCCGCCAAAACCGCTTGGGGCACGGTCAAAATGACACCCGCGCTGCACAGCAGCCAATTACCCGATGGGAGTTATGGCGGTGAGCCAGCCGGATTCGTGCTGAAGATTGAAGGAAAACGCATTTACTTCGCCTGTGACACTGCGCTCTTCAGCGATATGAAGCTCTACGCAATGGGCGTCGATGTCGCCGTTCTGCCGATCGGTGATCTATTTACGATGGGGATCGATGACAGCGTTGCGGCAACAAAAATGCTCGGGCCGGGTCGCGTCGTACCATCGCACTACAACACCTGGCCGCCAATCGAGCAAGACGCCCAGCTATGGGCTGATCAGATCAGCCAACAGACCTCTGCGAAACCGGTGGTTCTGCCGGTTGGTGGCTCGTTCGAATTGTAGCGACTGAATAACTCAATGCATGGCTAGGCTTTCGGTTGCACAGGCGACGAACCGATGTAGTCAACCTAGGGATCGAATTTCGAACGCCGATCAAAATCAGATGAAAACACGCATCCTATTCCTGATCCTGTTAGCGTTTTGCTTCGAAACTATCCGAAGCCGCCAATGCAACGCAGAGGCGACCAAGAAACGGAACATCCTCCTAATCATGGCGGATGACTTAGGTTGGATGGATCTTCATTGCCAAGGCAACTCCAATCTCGACACACCCGCCTTGGATCGGCTTGCCAGCCAAGGCATGCGCTTCACAGACGGTTATGCGGCCGCCCCCGTTTGTACGCCAACACGTGCTGCAATCATGACTGGCAGGTCGCCCGCTCGTTTGGGTATCACAAACCATGCACCGGGTAACCCGGACCATGTGTCTGAAACAACAAAACTGAAGGGTGCTCAATGGAACACCTACCTACCGCTACATCATGTAACGCTGGCTGAACATCTGAAATCAGCCGGTTACGAAACCGGCTTCATCGGCAAATGGCATCTTTCACACCGATCGAAGCGAGACAGCGTCGGCCCAACCGAACCGCAGCTACGCCCTGAATTTCAAGGCTTTGATTTGAACATTGGGGGCTGCAGGCTCGGTGGCCCACCAAGCTATTTTGAACCGTATCGAATTCCCAACATCACACCGCGACGTGATGGGGATTACCTCCCCGACCGGCTTGCTGATGAAGCGATTTCATTTCTCGAAGACCATCAAGACAATCCATTTTTTCTGTGTTGGTGGTGCTACTCGGTCCATTATCCGATCGAGGCACCCGTGGAACTCGTCGAGAAGTACCGCAAACGCAAAGGCGTGGAAAACCCGGGCTACGCGGCAATGATCGAAGGGATGGATCGCTCAGTTGGCCGAGTCCTTCAGCGAGTCGATGATCTGGGACTTGGTGAAGATACGCTCATTATCTTCACCTCTGATAACGGATCGTTGTTTGGGAATCTCCCGCTTAAGAAAAACAAAGGACACCTCTACGAGGGTGGCATTCGTGTGCCGTGGATCGCACGATGGACTTCCCAAATCCAACCTGGATCAATCTGCTCAACACCGGTCATTTCAACCGATCTGTTTCCTACGATTATCGCAGCCGCGGGAAGCGAAATCTCAGAAGGTGGTGAAGATGGTGAGAACCTAATGCCGTTGCTGAATCAAAGCGGAACGCTGCAACGAGATGCGATTTACTTTCACTATCCCAACTATGCTTTCCACAAACAAAATCGCCTTGGTGCTGCGATTCGCGAGGGGGATCACAAGCTTATCCGCTGGTACGACAATGATGATTTGGAACTGTATAACCTCAACGAGGATCTAGGAGAAAAGCAAGATCTCTCGACAACGCAACCGGAACTCGCGAAACGCTTAAACAACAAACTCAGTCAGTGGCTGGAACGTTCTCAAGCCAAGATGCCAACCCGAGTTCAATAAGCGGACCCTGATCGTAAACCTGGAAACGTGCAACAAGTTGCACATCAGCTAATTCGCTGACCCAGATCAATCGTTTCGGGTTTGCAACTTGCGAGTTCAATTTCGTGAAAACAAGTCACAATCGGATCAAGATTTTGAACGACGATTCCCACCATACCGAGCGACGAAAGCTAGGCACGACTGACATCGAGATTTCCACTGTCGCAATGGGATGTTGGCCCATTGCCGGCATGACCAGCTTGAATGTAAACGACGAGGACAGTTTGCGAACGCTGAAAGCAGCCGTCGATACAGGGGTGAATTTCTTCGACACGGCTCATTGCTACGGACGCAACGGCGAGAGCGAGCGATTGATTGCTCAGTCGCTGATCAGCGGCTCGAATGCTCCTGATCGCTCCCAATTGGTGCTTGCGACCAAGGGAGGCATTCAATGGGGCCGCGACGGCAAGCAGATTCTTGACGGAAGCCCGGCAACGTTGCAGCTTCAGTGCGAGGAGAGTTTACGGCGGTTGCAAACCGAATACATTGACCTGCTCTATTTGCACGCGCCAGATCCCAAGACTCCCGTCGCCAAATCCGCTGAAGCCATGCGGAAAATCATGGAATCCGGAAAGACTCGCAGCATCGGTGTCTCAAACTTCAATCTGCAGCAATTGCATGACTTCCATGCAATCTGCCCCGTCACCGCCATCCAACCACCCTACAACATGCTGCAGCGACAGATTGAAAAAGACATCATCCCCTGGTGTGTTGAAAACCAAGTTTCTGTGCTGGTGTATTGGCCACTAATGAAAGGGTTGCTAGCAGGGAAGCTACGCCGTGATCATCAATTTCAGCCCGGTGATGGGCGACCAAAATATGCGATGTTTCAGGGTGACGAATGGCGAAAGAACCAAGACTTTGTCGATCAACTGCGTATCATTGCCAACGAGTTAGGAAAGTCGGTTGCTCAAATCGTCGTTAACTGGACGATCAACCAACCTGGTATCACCGCAGCTTTGTGTGGCGCCAAACGCGCAACACAAATCGAGGAGACGGCTGGCGCGATGGGATGGAAACTTGACGCTCCAATGGAAGAACTCGTTAACACCGCCTTACAGCAGCGTGGCACCCCGGTGCCGATGTCGGCCGTTTAGCGAAAGCAACCGCTTGACCAGGGATTTTCGAGCACTTGGCGGGCAAATCAGATTTGAGGCACTTCCCAGTCGGGGATACCCCGCTCGGCCTTTTGCTTTTCATAAAGCACCGCTTGCGGTTGTTCAGGAGCGTAAGGCGCGTCCTCATTGACCATCAGTGGTACTGTTTCGGCCCACCACGCGTCGTACGCCTCTCGCAAATCAGCGATCACGTCGGGATGCTTTTCCGCGACATTCGTTGATTCGTAGGGATCGTTCTGAATGTCATACAACTCCGAGTTATTGACCCACCGCCAGCGCTGAGTTCGAACCGCACAATTCTTAAATTTCGAATCGTTGGGATCAGCACCTTTTGGCCAGCGACCTTGATGCACGAATAGATAGCGGTCAGGTAAGTCAGCTTTGCAATCTTCTAACAATGGCAACATCGTTCGACCATCGATCGCTTGAATGTTATTGGGGATGGAAACACCCGCGACATCGCACATTGTCTTGTACAGGTCGATATGGGCACAAAGTTCATTGATATCCACTCCTTCGCCGAGCACTCCTTTCCAACGCCAGAATGCTGGCACATGGGTGCCGCCCTCATAGGGAGAACCCTTGCCAGTTTTAAATCCAGTAGTGAATAACTTGACTCCCTTTCCATTCAACTTGGCGTTGCGTCCCGCTTGACCATTATCTGTCATGAAGATCACGAGGGTATTTTCCCAAGCATTCCACTCGTCCAACTTCTTCATTAAGCGGCCAAAATTATCATCAATGTTCTCAATCATCCCGTATCGACCGGCGGTATTTTGATCGTAACCAAGGTCGAGAAACCGCTTCTTGTACTTTTCCGGCGCAATCATCGGCCCATGCGGCGCATTCAGAGTCAAGTAAGTGAAGAAAGGCTGCCCCCCCTCAAGTTGTTCTTTCGTCCAGCCCAATGCAGCTGTAAAGAACACATCTGTGCAGAAGCCCTTCGTTTGAACAATCGTGGCGTCATTCAAAATGACACAATCGAAATACTTATTCGTCCGATTCGGTGGAAAGTCGGCGCAACTGCCTTCAAACGACTGGCCAATCCCACCCCCTCCGTGAATAAAGGTTTTGGTGAATCCACGGCGATAGGGCTGATAAGCATCTTCGTCGCCAAGATGCCACTTTCCGAAAATCCCAGTTTGATAACCGACTCTCTGGAGCAGTTGCGGAAAGGTCGTTGTGCTCAATGCCATCCGCTCCCGCTCTTTGATCGTATGAGTGACTCCATTCCGAAACTCATGCCGACCGCTAAAAATGGCAGATCGCGTGGGAGCACAGGTAGGGCTGACATGAAATTCCGTGAATCTTGTCGACAACCTGTAAAAGCGGTCCAAGTTGGGTGTCTTAAGAAGCCGATTTCCCAAACAAGAAACGTCTCCCATCCCTTGATCATCGGTCATCACCAGAATGATATTTGGACGTGATCCAAGTAGGGACGTGTCAGCGGCTTGGCCGAAAGTTGCACCGCAGACGAGCACCATTGAAAGAAACAGACTGCTTAGAAGGATAACCATATCGATTCGTATTTTCATATTGATTCCTCGGCGTTGATCGCACTGGGGTCGAAATTATAACGACTTTGGTGCTGGAATTTGCGATTTCGCCGGCCACTATCAACGAAACCGAATCACAAACGTGTCCCAAGGTCAGATGAATGCCCAACTCGCTGGGGCAGAATGTGATATTGCATGAACAG
>JAYZAR010000191.1:0-12520 GCA_036339635.1 Planctomycetota bacterium
GCAGAGTCGTTGCAAGCAATGTGCCGAACCAAGCCGAAAGTGGGGTTTTTGTCCTAAGTTGTTTCTCTGCAGAGGTTTATCGGTTTTTTTGGTGGTCGCCAACGAATTCAAGTTGTCGCAAAAAGCGAACGCTGCTGTTGCGATTTGCCGACACGGCAGGCCCGAAAGCCACGTATCAGTCAAATTGACTGACGTCTCAACCTTATCCCAAGCGGCCGTCAACATCGGCTTGTTACTGGTGGACTCGAGGCGGAGTTTGCATTCTGACGCCAACTCCATTCGGTTGGGATCTTCGTTTCGATCCGCCAGGTTGTGTGGGTGGTGAATTAGCGAGTTCGTGATAACCGGCAGAATTTATCGCCAGAATTTCCCAAGATTGGTTGAACCCACGCGAATGGTGACATGTGAGGCGGAAAGGTGTCAGATCCAGTCACCATTTTCAAAATTGACCGCCCGTATCAGCCACCTATTTGAGGGGATTACAATGCTAAAAAAAGTTCTTATGGCTGGAGGTGTTGTCGCACTTCTATCCACAGTGAGTTTAGGAACTCCTTTGTTCAGCTATGCCCGATGCGGTGTAAATTGGTTGTGGAGTTCGGCCAATGACGCAATGCCGATGGAGTGGGAGCTAAAGCGAGCACGTCAGTTGATTGCCGATCTCCGACCCGAGATCGAGAGCAACGCGAAACGAATTGCTCAGGAGAAAGTACAGGTTGCTCGCCTGGAAAAACAGCTCGACGAAACAGAGGAGCGGTTGGCGAAAGCCCAGTCGGACATTCAGCGTCTGTCCAATGACTTGGATGGTGAGAATGAGTATTACACCTACGCCGGACGAACCTACACATCGACTCAGGTCAAAAGCGATCTTAGCAACCGGTTTAAGCGTTACAAGACCCGTCGTGCGACTGCGGACAAGTTGGAGCAGATGCTGTCGGCTCGTCAGGCATCGCTGAAAGCAGCACATGAACGGATGGACGCCATGTTGAGTGCCAAGCGACAACTGGAAGTCGAAGTCGAGAACCTGCAGGCAAGACTCGGTGCATTGCGAGTTGCTCAGACTAGCAGCCAGATAAACCTGGACGACAGTCAGTTGTCACGCACTCGTGAATTGCTCGACGAAATTGCAACGCGAATCGATGTCGAAGAAGAGACGATGAGCGTCGATGTTGAGTACTTCGGTGAGATCGATCTCGACGAGCCAAGTGAAGAAGATTTGCTCGACGAGATTACGAGTTATTTTCAGGGCACTGAGGCTGTCCCAGCGGGTAGCTTGGTATCGATTGAACTGAACTAATAGACCTTGATTGGTTGAACTGGAAGCATCCTCTGACACAGCAGGCTGATCCGTGTCAGCAAGACAACCCTCCGAATCGAACATCACACCTCCAGACCCGTGCTGGAGGCTTTGGGTTGACGGTTGCGGAGGTTTTTTGTTGTTAACCGGTCGTGTGTGGTCCGTCGGCGGCTGGAGCCAGGGATCGAAAGCGGATGTTTGTGTGCGAGCCGACTGGCCGCGGAGAGCTGGAATGATTCAGCGGTCCGGCGAAGACTACTTTTGGATTGATGAAAAGAAGCCGAGGCGGTCGGAGCTGATTCAGAGTGGCAAGACACTCCCTGTGCAGGGATCTGCCGTCATGACTTTGCGAAAACCGAGCCCGCTCAGTAATTCTGCCGTCTTAGCACTACAGTCGCCTCATCGGTTTGACGATCACATCGATGCCGTGGTACTGGCCGGGGACACCGTGTTGATTGGCCCGAGTGACGATTGTCACATTGCGTATCGGGGAATTCCAAATCGGGTGATTGTGATGCGAAAAGAGGATTGCTGGCTGGCGAAGGAGGGTTCCAATGGCGACTTTCAGCAATTGCTGCCCGGTAAACGGATGATGCTGGAAAATCTTGCAATCACGTTGGAAAAAGCATGAAGATGTCCCGAATCGAGTCACTCGGGGGGGAAAAGCCTGACAGGGGAAGAACTGGCGCGCCTGATTCTGATGTGATGACGGCCCTTAAAGATGGACAAGAACCGGCAACAGTCGTCATTTCGCGTGATGTTTCTCACGGAATAAAAAATCTCATGACTCTACTTCTCGATAAACTTAAAGTCGGTGGGAACGCCACCGCCAACTCCCCCAATCTAGAGGGTGCAGCGGCAGATGTCTCCCATTACAGTGCCCTCCCGATTGCGGAGCAGGAGGCACAGCGTCTTTCCGCCGGAGACGAGATTCTGCAGGAAACCCAGCTGTTGAACGGCACGCCGAATTACGAAGTGATGACCTACACCTATCCACCCGGATCGACCCCGCTGCATCCGTATACGATTCGCAGGGGGATTGGCTTGGGCGGTTTTGGCGAAGTTTATTTCGCGGTCAGCCAAGCGGGAAAGGAAGTCGCGCTCAAGCGGATTCAACGGAATCTGGAAGTTGAATTGCGAGGGGTTTCACATTGCTTGAATTTAAAACATCCCAACCTCGTCTCACTGTTTGATGTTTGTGAGGACGAAAAGGGACAATCTTGGGTCGTGATGGAATACGTGGCAGGTTTGAACCTGCGGCAGATTCTTGACCAAGCACCCGAGGGATTACCGGAGGCAGAAGCCCGGCGTTGGTTCTCGGGGATTGCTGCTGGTGTCAAACACTTGCATTCGGCTGGACTGGTGCACCGAGACCTCAAGCCCGGCAACATCTTTGATGACTTGGGAATCGTCAAAGTGGGAGATTACGGGTTGAGTAAATTTATCTCGACGTCGCACCGCGGTGGGCACACAGAGAGTGTTGGTACGTTTCATTACATGGCTCCCGAGATTGGACGCGGTCAGTATGGGCGCGAAATCGACATCTACGCTTTAGGCGTCATTCTTTATGAACTGTTGACTGGTCGAGTTCCCTTCGATGGTGAGAGTTGTCACGAGATCATCGTCAAGCATCTAACAGCACACGCTGACTTGCGTGACTTTCGGCAACCCTACCGCAGTGCGATCGCCAAGTGTTTGGCAAAAGATCCTGCTGAAAGATTCTCCAATGTCAGTGAATTGTTGGATGCGTTGGGATTCACAGGTGGTTCCGCTGTGGGACATTCCGAAGAGGTGATAGTTGCCGAAGTGGTTGAGTCGGAAGAACCACTCGAGGCAATTGCTGTCGATGAGACAATTCCTACTGAGGCGGCAACGAAAGGGACCCAATTTTCCTCGCGCTCGTCCATTTCCTCGCGCTCGTCCACGAGAACGCATAACGAGGAGCCGATTGCCAGGGCGGTTAAGCGAAGCTTGGGTGATTTGGATCGCTGGTGGATGACGCTCGATCGCTCACCTGGTGCGAAGGTGATTGTGTTGATTGCCGCGATCACCATCGGGCTGATGAATACTCATTGGCTGCTGCCATTGCTGGCCTTTTTGGCTGTCATTTACGTTCCCTATTACATAGTTCGACAGATGTCGTTACTTGGGCGCAAGCAGCCCAGCTATGCCGAGGCGCAGCGTGTAGCGACCGCGACGAAGGTGGTTGCTCGCCCGATCACGCGGCGACAATGGCGTACTTCGATGCGGAATGTACTACGAGCCAAGCATTCCTTGGTGCGGGTTGCCGAGCTCAATACTTCATGGATAGCAGCGACTTGCACAACTGCTGGCTTGGGGTTGGCAGCGGCATTGATCGGCTTGCGTCATGAATCGATTGACGCGATGACGATTGCGCCCTACGTGTGGGCGGCGTTAGTCGTTTTGGCCTCGTCATTGGCGATGTTGGTTATCGGCAAGCTATGGGAGCAGGAAGATGGTGAAGGGTTGCCGCGGCGTTTCGTGCTCGCTGGTGTTGGTGCTGTTGTCGGCTCGGGTGCTTATGCTCTCAGTCAATTCTTGATGTTGCCCTTGGAGCAAGGGTTGGTTCGTGATGTCGACACGACTGACCTGCCAAATGCTTTGTATCGTGATGGAGCTCCCGTTGCATCGGGAATGATGGCTCACTTTGCTCTGCTGTTCGCCATGCTGCGTTGGTGGAAATCGGTGGATCCATTACGACGGACTCGCTTGAGTCTCTGGACAATCACCGTGGCTGTGGTGGCAGAATGGGTGGTGCATCAATTCATCCCAATCCCTCAGCCTGCTGGCATGATGGTCGCCGGTGGAACAGCCATTGTCATCCAGTTGTCAGCGCCTTGGATCAATCCTCGGGCGCCGCGTCAAAAGTCGCTCAATCCTGTTGCTAGGAGTCCAATCGTATGAGTGGTTCAATGAAGCAATCTTCGTATTGGTTGTTCTTGTTGGTGCTGGCACCTTCTAGCACGATATTGGCCGAAAATTTAGTAGGTTTGTCGAGTTCGGAAGTATTTGCGGAACAGACTGCAGACAATCGTTCGGCGACTCCATTATCAGTGGCTCCACTCGATCACATGGAATATCCGCCCGATCGACCCGCGTGGATCGACCAAACCATCGAAATCGATCAACTCTTTGGTGCCGAGCACCGAACCGCTACGGTTGTGGTGGTTTCAGGGCCGAGTGATACGCTGGATGAGAGTCTTGACGAGTTGCTTGTAATGCAGCGTGCCGCTGTCAACTCCGTGATTGCACAGGTGACTGGTCATCAAGATGTTGACTCGGTCTTTGTGATCAGTGATGAGGAGATCGACCGAGATCTTGTCACGCGGCGATACGATGGAGAGGTCTTGCAGGGAGATACGCTGAGGTACGAGCACGCTGTTGAATTGCAATTTAGCCCCAAGTTGCGTCGGGCGATGATCGCTGCCAGGGATAACATCGAAGTGCGTCATCGTCTCAACGCGATTGGTGTGATGACTCTTGGTGGCTTTCTAACTTTAATCGGCAGTTCTGCATTGATCGGCTTCACACTGCGTCGAAATTCGCGAGAAGGCGTTTCGAAAGGAATTTAGATTTCAGCCGTTTACGTTGCGGTTGTCTCTGCCTCCCTGCAACTGCTCTCGCGGTTGCCGAATCCAATTGAATAGCTCGCACCGGCGGATTTTTGCGGATTTGTCTTCGAGCAACAGACAAACATGTACGTCAAACTAGATTTTGAAATCGAACTTGAAGTGATTACTGGGACTTATTTCCAGCGCCTCAGCCACTGTTCGAGTATCAATATACTCCATAACCGATAGCCATGGTTTTGCCGTCCTGACTCGTGTGATTCGACCATCTCTGAAATGAATTCAGGTCGAAAGTAGGGTTGGATTCGGGCGTCGGTCGCGAGCAGGGTGTCATGGACCATCGGTTTTAGCTCGTTTCGAAACCAGCCTCCAATCGGAATGCCGAATCCCATTTTCTTTCGTGTGAATATGGATTTGGGGATCATTGATCCAAATGTGTCTTGCATCAATAGTTTTCCGCGACGGCCCCGAAATTTAAGTTGCACTGGCAGTGATGCTGCGAATTCGACCAAGCGATGATCGAGCATCGGCTGCCGAACTTCTAATCCGTGCGCCATCGACGCAATGTCAACCTTGGTGCATAAATCGCATGGTAAGTAAGACAGAATGTCAGAAATCGATGCCTGCGAGACGACATCGCGTCCCTCACTTCGGGCCCAGATTGAATCGAGAAATTCAAATGGGTCGTCGCCTGGGAGTTGAGCTAGGAAATCATCCGTGTAAGCATCAGCCCGCATCGACTCGGGGAAAATTTGTAGCCAGTTGAGATAGCGGCGAGCATCTGGTTGGTCAATTGCCTCCAGGAAACGCTTGCCGCGGCGAACGATCGACCGCCGTCGGTTGGAATCTGGTAGACGTTGCACCAAGCCTCTACCTGGGAATTTGTGAATTGGGAAGTACTGCCGAATTACACGACTGAGCCATAGCGCACAGTAACGTTCATAGCCTGCAAATAATTCGTCTCCACCATCACCTGACAACGCTACGGTGACCTCTTTGCGGGTCAATTCTGACAAGTACCAGGTGGGGACTGCGGAAGAGTCAGCGAAGGGTTCGTCGTAGTGCCAAACGAGCCTTTTCATTATGTCGATGCCACTGGGCGTCACTTCAAACCGTTGATGTTTGGTTCCTAAGTGTTCCGCGACCTGCGCTGCGTAAGCTGTTTCATCAAAGTCAGCAACAGGGAATCCGATGCTGAAAGTCCGGACTGGATCTGAGTTTTGCGCTTGCGCGATCGCAGTAATCAAAGAGGAGTCAACACCACCTGACAAGAAAGCACCCAGTGGCACATCACTCTGCATCCTAAGTTTTACCGAGTCAGTCAGCAGTTCTCGGAGGTTTTCGCAGGCCTCCGCTTGGCTGATCCGGCGCTCCACGGTCGGATCAAAGTCCCAATATCGGCTGACCGATACTTGTCCATTTTCAAAGACTGCGAAGTGCCCAGGTGCTAGTTTTCGGACGCCTTTCCAAATGGAGCCTGGGTGCGGGATGTATCCGTACATCAGGAATTCATCGATCGCACCGAGGTCGATTTCGTCGCAAACGCCTTCGACCTCGGCTAAACACTTCAGCTCGCTGCCAAAGACAAGGCGTTCGGCTTGTGTTGCGTAGTAAAGGGGTTTTTGGCCGATCCGATCACGCGCCAGCACGAGTCGGTTCCGGCCGGCGTCCCAGATAGCGACGGCGAACATCCCATTGAGTTGTTTGAAGCAGTCGGTGCCAACGTCCTCGTACAGGTGCAGGATCGTTTCGCCATCCCCGTGGCTCGCAAATTGGTGGCCTCGACCTTCAAGACGGCGTCTTAGCGTTTGATAATTATAGATTTCGCCATTGAAAACCATCCGGATGGTGTTGTCTTCATTGGCCATCGGCTGGCGAGCACCATCGACATCAATGATGCTGAGCCGACGAAATCCCAGGCCCACCGAGATTGGATGACCATAAGCATCGCGGTGGTCCACGCCGATCCAAGTTTGGGAGTCGTCGGGGCCACGGTGGGCAATCGCATCAGTCATCTGGCCCAGCAATGCTGGTGAGATCGCATGTCGATTTTCTCGCCACACAGCACCCGTGATTCCACACATCCATCGTTCCTACTGGGTAATGGGTTTGCTTGAGACTTCGAGTATGACTGCCGTTGCCCGGGTGGGATAGCCAGGAGTTGAAGTTCAGCAACTGATCGGCCGTTGATGTTGGTAATCGGCACAAAATGCTCGCTAAATCGGTCGATTTGATGACTTTGCTGCGCATGATCTGGCAGAGGATGATCGCGCTGAGTTTTCAAAGTTGGTGGTCGCCATCGTTTGCTCCAAGCCGATTCTTCGATTCCAAAGGTAAGCCGATCGGCAAGTCATCAGGATTTTGTTTAAGCTATTGCAGTTGGACTTTCCGCGTTTTCGCCTAACCCCGCCTGGAAAATGCGTTTGCTAATTGCCTTCGCCCTTGCAATTGTGGGCCTGATTTCCCCCGCCGTCGTCGTTGCTGGAAGTGGACTTACGTTTGAACGAGATGTTCGACCGTTACTCAAAGCGCATTGCTTCCATTGTCATGGTGAAGCGGGCGTTCGTGAGGGGGAACTCGATCTCCGCCTGCGGCGGTGGATCGTTGCTGGTGGTGATTCCGGGCCTGCGGTTCAGCCCGGTGATCCTGACGCGTCGTTATTACTCCAGCGAGTGCTCGATGGTGAGATGCCGCCTGGTGACACGAAACTGAGCGATGCAGAAACTGGCGTTTTACGGCGTTGGATAGCCGAAGGTGCGGTTACCGCTCGCGATGAACCGGAGTCGCTTAACAGTGACGAATATTTCACTGACGAGGAACGGAGTTTTTGGTCGTTTCAACCGATTCGACGGCCACCGGTGCCGGATGCCCGGGACCGGCGTTTTAAGAATCCAATCGACGCTTTTATCTTCGATCGCTTGCGACGCAATGGGCTCGATTTTTCGGAGCAGGCTGATCGAGCAACCTTGGTGCGGCGGCTGGCTTTCGACTTATGGGGCTTGCCACCAGATCCGGGAATGGTCGAAGCATTTGTTAGCGATGATCATCCGATGGCCATCCAAAATCTGGTCGACCGTATGCTGGCGTCACCACGCTATGGTGAGCGATGGGGAAGGCATTGGTTGGATGTTGCTGGTTACGCAGACTCGGATGGATTCGCCACAGCGGATCGTGAGCGGGAGTTCGCATATTTCTATCGTGATTATGTGATCGACAGCACCAACGCAGACAAGCCTCTCGATCAGTTCGTTTGCGAGCAATTGGCGGGCGATGAATTGGCGGGTGATGACAACGCAACTGCCAACGCGAGCGGGAAGGTTTGGGACCGCCAACGAATTGAACGTTTGGCAGCTACCGGTTTCTTGCGAATGGCACCGGACGGAACCGGGACCGGCGGAGTCAACCTAGAGGAGGCGGCCAACGAGAACATCGCTGACACAATTGACATCGTATCGACTTCATTGCTTGGTTTGACCGTTGCTTGTGCCCGCTGTCACGATCATCGCTACGACCCGATTAGCCAATTGGATTACTATCGCCTGCGTGCCATTTTTGCACCCGCGCTTGATTGGAAGCAGTGGAAGAAGCCGAATCAACGACGCGTCTCGTTGTACAGTCCGCAGGACAAGCAGCAACGTGAAAAAGTTGAGGCGGAAGCCAAGCAAGCCGAAGAGGCAAGGCGAGTTCGCCAGCAAGAACACATCGATCGGACTCTGTTTGAAGAGTTGCTTGTCGTTCCAGATCATGTGCGAGATTTGCTGCGGTCTGCATTTCTTACAGAGAAAGCAAAGCGAACGGATGAGCAAGTCGGATTGCTCGAAGAATACCCCAGTGTCGGTAATATCTCGACAGGTTCGCTTTATCTATATGCCGAGCAACGCTCCAGGAGAGCCGGGGATATCGAAAAGGCTGCCCAGCAGCGCGAGGATCGCTACGTCAAGGAGGCTCAAGAGATACAACTGGATAATGTTCCTGCTGAAGTTCAGGAACCGTTGCGGAAATTGTTAGCGGTAAATCCAGCGGAACGATCTGAGTCTCAGCAGATTCTCGCAACGCAATATGAGCACGTGTTCGTGACTGCCGATTCTTTGAAAGATGTTATGCCGGAGGCGGCCGAGGAGGTGCGGCAATATCGGCAGGCCGCATTAGTGTGCCGCCAGCAAGATGCCAAAACGGAGTTAGCGAATCTTGCCACGGAGATCGCTGCGATCCGGACTGAAGCACCTAAGGAAAGGTTTTTGCGTGTGTTGACCGAGCCTGCGGATCACGCACCACCAACTTTCTTGTTCATCCGCGGCGACCATAACCAACCGGGTGAACAGGTAGAACCAAGTGAATTGACGGTTTTAAAGACGAACCAGTCAATCGAAATTCCTAGTGACGATGATGATCACATCACAACTGGCAGACGTTTAGCATATGCCAAGCACCTGACCAGTGGTTCGCACCCACTACTGGCAAGGGTTTTGGTGAATCGAGTCTGGTTGCACCACTTCGGGCGTGGCTTGGTCACAACACCTGGTGATTTTGGCTCGCTTGGAACAGCGCCGACCCATCCTGAATTACTCGATTGGTTGGCATCGGAATTAATGGATAGAGGGTGGAGTCTCAAACAGATGCATCGTTTGATGGTATTGTCGACTACCTACCAGCAATCTTCACGTCGCTCCAGTGAACAGGATCAGATCGACCCACAGAATCAACTCCTCGGACGCATGTCGGTGCGAAGACTCGAATCGGAGGCTGTGCGTGATGCGATGTTGGTCGTCAGTGGCGTGATTTCAAACCGAATGCATGGCGTACCTATTCCGGTAAGAGAGGATAAGGTTGGGCAAATCGTTTTTGGCAAAGAGATGCTTGACGGTGAGCGAAAACCAAGTGGTACTGAAACCGAATTCGAAGGCATGGGTCGTCGTAGTGTGTACGTCCAAGTTCGTCGCTCGCGGCCACTTGCAGTGCTTGAGACTTTTGATCTGGCATCCGTGTCGCCAAACTGTGTTCGTCGCAATTATTCGAATGTGGCGACGCAATCGTTGTTCATGCTCAATAGCGCCTTTGTCATTGACCGTGCAGAGGAGTTGGCTGCTCGGATCGAGCGGTCTGGCGGCGATCTCCAGCAGCAGTTGCGACTGGGATGGCGGATTTGCTTCTCAAGTTTGCCAACAGCGGACATTCTGTCCGATATGCTGTCCTTCGTTGATCGTCAAACCAAGGTGTTTCAGACACGCGACGAAAAGTTGTCCATTGATGCGGCACAGCATTTAGCCCTGACAACCGCGTGCCAAGCGATGCTCAGCTCGAATCAGTTCATTTATATCGATTAATCATTTGTTGGTTCCGGGTGAAAAAGATGCCAAGCTTCGGTCATAACTGTGTGAAGCGTCGCCATTTCTTGGCCTCCGCTGCGATGAGTGCTGGGCCGTTCTTGATTGCGAATCAACTAGAGCAACAAGCAACAGCAAAGGTCAAAAAACCAAATCTGGAAAAACCAGAATTCAATTTGCAGCCCAAACAACCTAATCATCAGCCATGCGCGAAGGCGATGATTTCCTTATTCATGCAAGGTGGTCCCAGCCAGATTGATTTGCTTGATCCGAAACCGCTGCTGAACAAGCTGCATCTGCAGAAGTTCCCGGGCAAGATCAAGTACGACAATGCCGCTCAGGCAAGTTCGAAGGTTTTTGGTTCACCATGGAAGTTTGCAAGATATGGTGAGCATGGAACGGATGTCTCAGAGTTGCTGCCGCATTTTTCGACGATTGTTGATGATGCGCTGGTGATCCGTTCGATGCATACAGGTGTAAATAATCATGGTCAATCGATCCACGCGATGAATGCGGGACGGCCTCAGTCGGGGCGGCCGGGATTGGGAAGCTGGCTGACTTATGCTCTCGGTGCCGAAAGCGATAGCTTGCCCCCTTACATCGCGATGACAGATCCAAAGGGGCTGCCAGTGGAAGGTGTGCTGAATTGGTCCAATGGGTTTCTTCCTTCGCTCTATCAAGGGACGGTGATTCGGCCGGTCGAGCCACGGATTCTGAACCTGCAGCCGCCCCCGGAATTATCGGGCGAGATACAGGGTAATTATTTAGGCTTGCTACAGTCGCTAAACCGTCGGCATTTGGAGCAACGTCCGGGCGAGCTTGAACTGCAGGCGCGGATTGCAAATTTTGAACTTGCTGAGCGAATGCAGTTTGCTGCGGATGAGGCGACTGACCTCAGCCTGGAATCCGAGGCGACGCATCGAATGTATGGCATCAATGAGGAGCCAACCCGTGAATTTGGGCAGCGTTGTTTGATCGCTCGCCGGCTCATTGAACGTGGTGTGCGTTTCGTTCAGTTGTTCACGAAGAATCAGTACTGGGATCATCACGGCGGCATTGTGAAATCACTTCCTGCCGCCTGCAAGAAAATTGACAAGCCAGCTGCTGCCCTCGTGAAAGATCTCAAGCAACGTGGTTTGTTGGAGGACACCATCGTGCATTGGGGCGGGGAAATGGGGCGTTTGCCCGTCATCCAAAATGAAACCAATATCGGCCGTGATCACAACACCTACGGCTTTTCAATGTGGGTTGCCGGTGGTGGATTTCGGTCCGGCGTTTATGGTGCCACCGATGAGTTTGGGCATCATGCCGTTGAGAATGTTGTCAACCATTTTGATTACCATGCGACCCTGTTGCATCTTTTTGGAATGGATCCGGAGGGTGTCTCCTTCGATTTGAATGGTCGAGAACAGTCACTACTGGATGGTCAGCCTGGCAAACGCATTGAAGGTTTGCTCGCCTAGGCATTGCCAGTGAGAGAGTCACGTATGATGCGAATCGCATGCATAACGATTCTTGTCTGCCTGGTGGTTACCGCTTGTTTCGGAGACGTGAGTGATCCGTCTTCGGAGCGGGTTGTGACACTGGCCCTTGAGAACCTCGATCAACCAGCGGCTAACCAATCTCAGATTCAGCTTGTCAGTCAGGCGGTAACGCTAAAGCGTCAGCGGGTCAGCATTCGATCCAGTGCTGACGGGACAGAGCAGCCAGCAATTTTGATTTTGCCTTCTGCTGCTCGTGCTGGTGTGTCGGGGAAAGTACCCCTGGTCATCAATTTGCATTCATGGAGTGCTGATTTAAATCAGCGAACACCGTTGGAGCAGTTGGTGACGGATCAAGGTTGGATCTTTTTAGCACCCAATTTTCGAGGACCAAATTCACAACCTGAAGCCTGTGGGTCGCTGCTCGCACAGCAAGATATCTTGGATGCTGTGCAATGGGCGATTGCTCGGCACGAGGTTGATCCAGGTCGTATTTATCTGACCGGAGCCTCGGGCGGTGGGCATATGACTTTGTTGATGGTTGCGCGACATCCACAGATTTGGAAGGCGGCCAGTGCTTGGGTTGGGATTAGCGACCTGACCGCGTGGCACACACGTCATCGTGGTTCGCGTTACGGCAATATGCTGGAAGCTTGCTGCCAAGGGCCGCCTGGAAAGTCGATTGAGGTCGATAAAGAGTATGCGGCACGAAGCCCGTTGACATTTCTCGGTGGAGCACAAGAAGTGCCGATCGATATTGCTGCGGGAATTAAGGATGGGCATCAAGGGAGTGTTCCGGTGGCACACTCGATCTGGGCTTTTAACGCACTC
>JAYZAR010000192.1:0-8223 GCA_036339635.1 Planctomycetota bacterium
CCAACGCCTCGGTCGGATCGATCACGATCGAGCCACCATCTTTTAGTTGCACCTGTCGCTGATTGATTTTTGTGATCTCTTGCTCCAGCTTGTATTTGTGGAACAGCGGTGCATCACCCTCGTAGAGTTTCAGCCGATCGACCACACGCGGCATGACCATTTTCAAGAAGTCGTGCGCCTTTTCGAAAGACTCCGCTTCATCGACCAAAATCTGATCGATATCGTCACTGAAGATGTCGCGGATCGTACGAATGATCAAATCGCTTTCTTCGTAAATCACTCCCGGCTCGGAGGTCTTTTGCACGCGTTTAGCGATCGCCTTCCAAAGCCTCAACAGATATTCCATGTCGCGCTGCAGCTCAACCTCTTTCCGCCCTGCTCCAGCGGTTCGGACGATGAACCCTAGTCCTTTGGGTGGATTGAGCGACAGCAAACAACGCTTCAGACGCTTGCGATCATCGTCATCCTCAATCTTGCGGCTCACGCCAACGCGAGAGAGCGAGGGCATCAACACGAGATAACGACCTGGAATCGAAATGTAAGTACTAAGCGTGGGGCCCTTGGTGCCGATCCCTTCTTTGATCACTTGCACCAAAACTTCATCGCCACGCCGAAAAATTTCCTGAATCGGTGGTTTGACTCGGGGTCGTCCCCCTTTGTAGGCATGCTTACTGCCACGGCCAGATTCGCGAGCCCGTCGAGCTGCTGCCTCGGCCATTTCGTCCGACTCTCGCATAATTTCTTCAGGATCATATCCACCTTGTCGAAAGTACTGAGGTTCGACGTCACTGATATGCAAGAAGCCGTTGCGTCCCACGCCAAAATCGACGAAAGCGGCTTGAATACTGGGTTCTAAATTAACGATTTTGCCACGATAGATATTTCCCGCGAAAGCTTCGACGCTCTTTCGCTCCATATAAAGCTCTTCGAGCTTGTTGTCTTCCAGTATCGCGATCCGACATTCCTCGGGCTGCAACACATTGATTAGCATTTCTTTCTTCATCGACAAGCACCTCGTACGGTGTAGGGCTGGCTAGACGTCGGAGTGGAAATAGCTTGGAGAACAAACCGCACGAAGCAACCCGAGGGTCGCTTCCGCGTTTGGTGCCAAGTCGATTTTCCAGATCCGGCGTGGACGCCGACCGGGATTGTGTATGTTTTTTGTTTCATGTGTTTCCAGCCGCTACCGCCATTACGCTCGAGTCATCGCTTTCGAATTCTCGTTGCAAAATCACAGCAGTGCGAACAATGGATGCCCCTTGTTCGATCCAATCCACCAAGCCAAGTAGACCTAGTACGTCGCCCGGCTTGAGTGACGCCGCGTCGGTCGCTTCCAAGGCCAGATGCAGCGTTCAAGATTCATATTTCAACTCCGAGATATGCTCTCGGACATTCATCGTGATGTTCTTTTTCTTTCGCTTTACCGAAACCGTTTCCTGGGCGATCAGCCGCTCAATTGATTCCTCGACAGCCGCATGGTCCACGCCCTGAGGAGCCTTGATCTCGTAAATCCCCCGCGCCAACTGAGCTTTCCCAAAACCATCGGGCAAGTGGCAAACACTGTGGATCGTTAACCCTGGCTGGTCGTCGTTACGCAACCGATCAAGCAATTCGGTCGGCGTCAAAATTTCAGCAAGCTCAACCTCAACGACCTCATTGACACCTTCCACTCCCAACGCCAAGGCAGAAGGAAACGCCACCCGCGGTTTCGGATGAAACCCCTCAGTCATCGATAATCGCAACGCGGCACGACGAAGCAATCGCTCCCACAACCGCGCCAAGTCACGATGACTAATCCATCGCAACAATCCAGATTTGGCAAACCGGATCCGGTAACGAATCCGGACCGCAACGGGGGCGTCGGCGGGAACTTGCGAAGTTTCGGATGGAGTGGGCTGGGAGGTGGTCACGGTCGGTATCAAGGGTGTAACAAAAACCTAAAAGAGATGAATCAGAACAGTGTTAGTTGACAATTAACTCCGGCACAAAGGTACTGAGCCGGTCCAGCAGATAGAGATCAACATCCCGCGCGGCTTCGAGCGTCATTACTCGTTCAGTGATTTCCCGGCACTGCTCAACGGTTACGCTTCGAAGCGCTTTTTTGACCCTCGGCAGGGCCGAAGGGGGAACACTTAGGTTTCGCACCCCCAACCCGATTAACAAGAGTGCCCGGCCAGGATTACTGCTCATCTCGCCGCACAACGCCAGCGGAATTTCGGCGGCATCAGCTACCTCGACACATTGCTGAATCAAACGCAGCACGGCCGGATCGCTCGACTGATAAAGATCGGCAACGTATTCGTTACTCCGATCAACCGCGAGCGTATATTGGGCAAGATCGTTGGTGCCGATGCTCAGAAAATCGACTTCCTTCACAAAACGCTCAAGCATCACGACGGCAGCAGGCACTTCGACCATCATCCCGACTGGAATATCGCTGCGGTAAGGAATACCGGCATCCGCCAAATCTTCCGCCACAACCTTCAACAACATGCGGGCTTGTCGCAATTCGCCGATCGTCGTGATCAGTGGAAACATAACCCGGATGTCACCGTGCACGGCGGCACGCAAAATGGCCCGCAACTGTGGACGAAAAAGGTCGAGATTTCGCAACGAAAGTCGAATGCTCCGCAGCCCTAAAAACGGATTATTTTCCTGCTCCGACAGGGGGCGGTGCCCCATCTTGTCCGCACCGAGATCAAGCGTGCGAATCACCACCGGGCGTCCATTCATCTCTCGCACAACCTGACTGTATGCCTCGTAGTGGTCTTCCTCGCTCGGCTCTACTTGGCTCGCAAGGTAAAGAAACTCCGTACGATACAGCCCGATTCCATCCGCTCCACGATTTAGACAGGCTTCGGTTTCGTGTGGAAATTCAATGTTCGCACTCAACCGAACCCGGACCCCATCCGCCGTCTCGGCAGGCAAGTCCCGCAATTCGGCCAAACGCTCGCTCAGCGATTGCCGCTGTTCGATTCGTTGGCGGTAACTGGTTAGCGTCGCCTCGTCGGGTGCGATGATTACCTTACCACGATCACCGTCGACGATCACGCAATCCGATTCTCCGACACCATCAAGAAAATTACCAATCCCAACGACGGCAGGTAATTCCAAACCTTTGGCAACGATTGCGGTGTGTCCACCTGGCCCACCGATTTCGGTGCAGAAGCCTTGCACATAGCGGCGATCCAGATTGGCCGTTTCACTGGGGGTCAAATTGTGCGAGAGCACGACAACCGGCTCGGACAGATCGCTGAGCGGTTGTCGGTTGACCGCCCCCAATTCAAGTAACAACTGTTTTTCGATATCGAGCACGTCCTCCGCCCGATCTGCCAACAGTGGATTGTCCAAGCGACGCAAGGCAGCAGCATAGTTATGCAGAACTCGATTCACCGCGTAGGCCGCCGACTGAAACTCCTGCCGCACGCGTCGCCCAAGCTCAGCCTGGAGGCGTGGGTCGTGCAGCATCTGCAATTGGGCGGCGAAGATATCGCCGGTGTCCTCGCCAGCAACTGCCGCTGTCTCCATGCGGTTCGCTTCCAAATGCTCCGAAACGGTATCGACCGCATCGCGCAACCGCCTATACTCACCCGCCGCTTGATCGGCGGCGAGGATGATACGGGGAATGCGGTAGCCATCGGCGTCCAGCACTAAGGCAGGACCAATAGCCACTCCCGGCGAGACAGGGATGCCTTGAAATTCGAGCATCGTGTTTCGATGGATCGAAACTCACGAACAAACTGTGGCGACCGCTGCAATGGCGACACCAACGAAGCATCGATGGCGTTTGGCAGCGATTCAGCGAGCTTAAGGATCGTGAGGCAATCCATCGTGTGTGCGTTTACGGGTATTGTGTTGGTGAAGTGACAGTGATCGAGATTTCGATCTCAACCGCTGCGTGCAACCAACCGGTCATGAATCAACCGCCGGTTCCACTCCCCTGACCAAATTGGTCTCATCAAATCCCCCGTCGAACAGCTTGGCAATCGATTCCAATGCCTGGGCGGCGTCATCACCCTGAGCCGTCAGAGTCAACTCGGTGCCTTGTGCGGCACCAAGTGTCAATAACGAAAGGATGCTTTTGCAATCGACGAATTCGCTATCCTTGCCAATCATGATTTCAGCAGTGAATTTGTTGGCAGTACGCACCAACATATCGGCGGGCCTGGCGTGTAGGCCTTCCGGATTATTCACGGTCACGATTCGGCGAAACGGGGCGTTACTCATTAGCCAGAAACAAATTGGTTATCGTCTGCTTCTTTTAACAATTGATTGATGTCGTCAGCCGTCTTGCTCTGCTTGAGGAACCGGCAAAATGTTTCGTCGCGAAGCTGTCGAGAAATGTTCTCGAGTGCACGAAGATGATCTCCCGGCCGTTCCGGTGGACTGATGAGCAGAAAGAACAACTGAACTCGCTCGCCATCGAGCGAATCAAAGTCGACGCCACTTTCGCTAACGCCAACAGTTCCGACCAACTTCTGAACGCTGGGATGTTTTGTATGCGGAACCGCGACACCTCGGCCAATGCCGGTGCTTCCCAATTCCTCCCGCTTCATAATCGAAGCGACGATGTCTTCTTGCTGGTCTGCTTCAATCTCGCCGGCATCCAAGAGTGCCTGGACCAATTCCTGGATCACTGCCTCCTTCGTTTCAGCCTTCAATTCCGCTCGGATAGCGTCCTTCGTAATAAAATCGGAAAACTTCATCTCAATGTGATTCCTTGTTGGATGTCCCATGTAGGAGTTGTTTTGTTATCTCCGCGCCCGTAAATCAGTCCTCGTCACTCGAGCGGCTCAGTTCAGTCGAATGCCGATCGAGAATGATCGAGAGTCCTTAAAAATTGAACGGAAGCAGAACTTTTTTGGCCGCATCGGAATCGGAAACGCCCAGGAGAACCCCGGGTCTAGTCTTCGTCTGACGCCGCCGGTGTATCGATATGTTTGTGTCCGGTGGCTCGGTGCCCCGTTTTTTTTTCTTTCAATCGACGCAGTTGTTGCTCGATTTTATGAAGCGAAACATCAAATGCTGAGAGGACAGTGTTTGCCTCGCCTCTCGCGACACAATCATCCGCGTGCTCAGCCGAAACTTGAATTTCCACCTCAGTCTTGTCTGACTGCTGCAGGTCGACCGTTACTTCGATCGCGTTAATCCGGTCAAAAAGGCGGCGAAGTTTTTCAGCTTTCTCTGTGATCATTTGTTGATCCCCTGCCTGAAGGCTGCCGTGCCGCGCCGAAACATTGACCTGCATGTGGTGTTTCTCCCTCCGGTGTCATTGATCGCGCGGTTTATTGGGTGACGCTCTTTACGCTCGCCCCACCTCGCGTCAAAAGAATACGAATGAGTAATATTTTGAACAGCGGACCAAATGAACCACCGAGACGGTGGAAATCACCAGGAACATGCTATTTCAACCGTCAGCATAAGCGAGATCGGCCTCTGGGGATAGCGATCCTTTCCCAGCGGCTCGGAACTGCCTTTTCAAAACGGTTATAAGAGCCATCGGATCGCCTGCAGCTGCCGCATCGAGAGACCCAAAATGCCGTTTTTTCTTGCTTTTTCTGGACTTACCCACTCTTCTCCGAGCGTGTCCGCCCCGTCGACAATCTGCTAATCTTTTCGGGATTACCCCAATCAGCCGCCTCTGCGTCAAAGATCTCCCTCGCGAAAGGCCCGAAGATCGGACCTCAGCCCGGCATTGCGATGGGGCAAAACCGGTGCAGCGTTGAAGCAAAAAATGGTCTGTAAACTGGACAATGTCCCGTAAGGATGTCCCGTAACGATTGCTTGATCGACAGGGACGAGCTCGGAAAAACTACTGAGGAACCTCGTAACGACACTCCCCATGACGGTTTACAGCGGAAGTGGTATCTTCTTTGTTCGAATATACCGTCCCTTCATCCTCCAATACCCCCAATTGCTCTATGGCCCGCAAGGTCGTCAGTCGGAAGGCGCTAGCCGCTGAAGCGGAAGCTGCTGAGAAACTTGGTGCTCCCAAGAAGAAAAAAGCAGCCAAAAAAACTACACGGAAGTCGAAGAAAAAGGCTACTGCCGAGGTTCGAATGAAGCTCTACTGGGGGGTTTTTAGCCAAAACCTAAAACGAGTCGCCGTCTTTGAGTTTGATCAAAAGTCGGAAGCACAAAAGCGGGCGACCGAATTGAGCAAGGGAGGAAAATCCCCACACTTCGTCCAAAAGGTCAAGGAAGAGATCGTGGTCGAATAACTGTTAACTCCCGTGACTCGGCCGTCACACGACTCCGCAGTCGCCGACAGCGACTCCCTAGATTCACGCTCGCATCGCCGTGTTCCCGCAGAATGGGAACCCCAGACGTGCGTTTGGCTTGCGTGGCCCCACAATCGGGGAACTTGGCCCGGCCGCTTCGAGCCGATCCCGGCGTTCTATGTCCACTGGGCAACTCTTGTTGCCGAGTCGACGCCAGTTCGGATCTTGGCCGCCGGCAGCGAGGGCGACGGAAGCGTTGCAGATCGCTGCCAGCGCGCGTTCGGTGGTGCCTTGCCTAATGGCATCAGCATCGTCGATATCCCAACCAATGATAGCTGGATCCGTGATTACGGTCCCACTTTCTTCCCCGATGCGACAAGCAATTCGATTCAAGCCATCGACTGGGATTTCAACGCGTGGGGAGGAAAATATCCACCATGGGATGATGATAACGCGGCAGCGGAGAAGATGTGTCGCATCGATGGGGTTGCGTGCCAGCAGGGTGGACTTTGCATCGAAGGCGGCGGCATGGAATTCGATGGTCGCGGAAGGATGTTGACCACCGATTGCTTTTTAACCCAAACGCGGAACCCCGGAAGCAATAAAGAACAAATTGCCCGTGTACTCCATCACCAACTCGGAGTAAACGAAATCGTTTGGGTCGAAACCAAAGGACTTCAAGGTGATGATACCGATGGACATATCGACCAACGTGCAAGATTCATCGACGACCACAATGTTGTCGTCGCTTCGTCAAATGACCGCCACGACCCCAATCACAAAACGCTCGCGCACGTTTATCGACAACTGAAACTCTGGGGGCAATCGACCGAACCAAGCGTTGCCGTCCACCGCCTACCAATTCCACCGGCAAGAAAAATCGACGGCCAACGCGTCCCAGAAAGTTATTGCAACTTCCTGCGTTTGGGACCGGACCGTTTGATTGTTCCCGCCTTTAACTCTGCAACCGATGCCGAAGCCCTTTCGCTCCTTCAGGAACTGAGCGGAGCCGACGTCGATTCCCTCGACTGCCGAGACTTAATCTGGGGTCTCGGCGCACTTCACTGTGGCAGTCGCGACATGCCAAGCTGCCCCAAAAAACAACCCAACTGAATCGACGGCAGCATGTAAACAAAACGATGCAATGTCAGGCCGTAATGAAAGCAATTGTGTTTCACGACCAATTCCAACACCGCAATCTACAAACGCAACCACATCGCCACGGGAGTGGCAATCCGCCCATTCGTTCGGAAACCAAAAGCAGCCGGCAAAGCCGGAGAAAATAAAAACAAACCGCTTGGCAAGTTACGCCTACCCGCGACGAATAAGACTTGCCGTCAGAATAGCCTACTGATAGTGCCGGGCAAATGAGTCATTCAATCTTTAGCTGCACGAGATCGGGCGAAACCTACAACAACGGAAGTGGTTCAATCAAAGGACCTTCCGATGGACTGGTCTTCTCTTTCGGGGGGATAAGCACACGAGGGAATTTACAATGCGAGAAGTTAAACCTGGTTCAAAAGTTACCGTTCAGTGTCCGTCAGGGCATCGCCTCAGGGGTGGTACAAAACTGCTCGGCAAAATCGTCAAATGCCCAAAATGCAAAGTTGAATTCACCTTTGCCGACCATAAGCTAACCCGCCCACCGACCGCATCCTCGGCAGCCAAAAATGGTGAAATCACTGACACAGGTGTGATGCGAATCCTGAGTGAAATGGGTGAGATAGCTAGAGTCAAGATCGAGCCAGGTTCAGTTGAATCTCGACCTTGCACCCGCTGTGGCACTTCAGTTCCCGAGAACATCGCCGTCTGCAGCTACTGTAACTGCTACGTAGGAATTTTGCCGTCTTACATGCAACGCCTTGGCGGGGATCGGTCGGTCGAGCGGAACTAGGCACTCTCTCAGGGGTGCCCTTGGGGATGAATTTCAAGCAGCTTCGGCGTCTCGGTGTCGCTTGATATCATTTTACGTTCACAGTTAGTGGTGCATTACCCTCTCGAC
>JAYZAR010000193.1:0-13200 GCA_036339635.1 Planctomycetota bacterium
TAACACGTCGTCTCTAAGCCACGCCGAGCAAATCCAAACCTTTGCCCCCGCCAAATTTAAGAATGTCGCTGACGAAGTCGGTTTAAGCCACACTTATCAAGTCGCCAGTCAAGCAGTCCCCTATCGATTTGCACTTTACCAATCGCTCGGTGGTGGGATCGCAGCGCTCGATTATGACCTCGATGGCGTGATTGATATTCACTTAGCGCAAGGCAATGGCGAACCTCCTTCGATGGTGGGTGAACTATCGAACATTCTTTACCGTAACGTCGACGGCTGTCTCGTGAATGTCACCGAATCAGCCGGCGTGCAAGACACACGTTACTCAGTTGGACTCACCGCTGGAGACTGGAACCAGGATGGCTTTTCCGACTTGGTCGTCGCGAACATTGGTAACAAAGTCTTGCTGATCAACAACGGAGATGGCACATTCCAACGACAAGTATTTGACCAAGACACGGAGCACAAAATCTTGACTAGCTCGGTCGCCATGGGGGATCTCACCGGTGATTCACTGCCCGATCTCTTCTCACTTCGGTATGTCGAAGATATCGAGATGTTAGATCGCCCCAAGATGAATGAACAGGGTGATGTCCTGACGGTCTCTCCCAGTTCGTTTCAACCTGGCATCGACTCGATCGCTGTGAATGACGGCAGCGGCAACATGTTACACCAGAACGTCAGCGACTCGAGCGACGACGCCAGCACAGGCTTGGGTGTTGTCATCGCCGACTGGGATGGCAAACCAGGCAACGAGATTTTTGTGGGCAACGATATTCGAGCGAATCAATTGTGGCGGCGATCACCAGATAACAACAACTGGATCGACATCGCAGCGGTCAGCGGGTGTGCGTTAGGCGTTGGCGCTATTGAAACCGCTTCCATGGGAATTGCGGTGGCAGACTTTGATGGCAACGGTCAACGTGACATTCATATCACCAATTTCTATCAAGAACCCGTTAGCCTGTTCATGAATCGTGGCGGAATTTTCCAAGATCGCTGTGTTCAATATCGACTCCATCGCGACAGCGCGACGGTTCTTGGTTTCGGATGCCAAGCATTGGATTACAACTTGGATGGACGTCCTGACTTGGCTGTCACGAACGGTAACATTGAAAAAGCACCTGGTGAACCGCTCGAACAATCACCACAACTCTTCGTCAACCTCGGCGATCAGTTTAAGCTTTTGGACGTCGAAGACTCCTCCGCCTATTGGCAAGGCGAATACCTGGGAAGAGGGATGGCAAAATTAGATTTCAACCTGGATGGCAAGCAGGACCTGCTGATCACGCACCTCGGCTCCCCTACCGCCCTGATGGAGAACCAAACCGAGACTGACCATCACTGGTTGTCCGTTCAACTCGTTGGTGTTGATTCAGAGCGTGATGCAATCGGCGCCCAGGTCGATGTCTATGCAGGTGAACAGAGTTGGACCAACTGGATCGTCGGAGGTGACGGCTACTTATGCCGCAATGAACCAGTCGTGTTTTTTGGGCTCGCCGACACAACCAGCGTAGACCGAGTCGTCGTGACTTGGCCCAACGGTCAACAGCAAACCTACCCTGAGATACCGATCGACCGCCGCATTTTACTGATCCAAAATGATCCGCAAGCGTTTTTACATCCCGCATCCCCACTCGCAAAGTGAATCGCCCAATTGACGAAGGTTACTTTCACGGTAACGAGGTATCAGGGATAAGCCCCGGGGATTTAAGGTGCCATCGCCTGCAGTTTCTCGAGCCGCTGCTTGTGTCGCTCGGCCAGATCAGCGTGTCGAGCCGATTCTAACGCTCGCCCTTGCAACCGCAGAATCGCACTTAGAAGTTGATGTGCATCGACATAATTGGGTGCCAGCGTAACCGCCATCTTCAAGGCTGCCACCGCGCGAGGGGAATCGCCGGAGTTTTGCTCTGCGACGCCAAGCTGGAAGTAATCAAATGGCTCAGCCTGATACTTGGTGACTTCACGGTAATATTCAACTGCCTTCGCGAATTCGCGCCGCTGATAGGCAAGCTGGCCAAGCAAACGAAGTGATTCGATTCGAGGGCGAGATGGCTTGGTTTCGGTGTCGACTACCTCGCTGGCCAAGTCTTTCGAGATTGCGGGCTGCCCCTGCGAAAGCGCCAACATGGCGAGGATCGTATTCACATCGGCGTCTGCCCTGCCCTTGTTCTTCACATCGATCAACACCTTCGCAGACTCGATACCGTAATCTCGGAACAAGGGGTTTTCACTCTGCTCCTGAGCGACCTGAAACTTCGCTAATGCCTCACAGCGGCGGCGATCGAGTTCCGATAATCGCGATACATCCAGGACGGACGTTAACCCAACAATCGGCTCAGTTCCGGATTTTGTCCCACCGTGAATCCCAATTCGGTGGTGATGAAACGCTGTATGAGCCACCTCTGTACCTTGCGCAGGCATATGACATTGGGAACAGTCATTATTAGCCAAATCGATTCGTTTTCGATGAGTCTCACCGCAATCCTCATCGTTGTGGCAAGAGAAACAAATAGAGCGGTAGAACGCCTCCGCATCGCCCGGTGGCGGCGTATGGTGAGGGTCATGGCAAGTGATGCAAGTCAAACTTTCAGTTTGTTGGTAACACTTGCTCATATGCAATTGTTCGACATGCCCGACAATGCGCATCGTATCATCACCGAGGCGATACTGATAATCGATTCGATAATCTGTCAGTGGAAGTCCAGGCCGATAGTCCCACTCGTTTTTGCCCGACATCAAAGCCTTTCCCGCAGCCTGCAGATGGCATTGCTGGCAGATCGCCTCGGATCGCTCCCGAGATAACTTGACCGGATTCACAATGGTGTTGTCGTCACCGCTAGATTGCTTGGCAACTTCATGCCGAGCCACGTGAAGTTCACCAGGACCATGGCAACGCTCGCACCCGATCGTGAGTTCTAAAACAGTGAAATCATTCGGGTTCCCCAGCTTTTGGTCAATGCTCCCGACATGACAGAAAAAGCATTCAGACGTCAGCTTCCGCCCAAACCCGGGATGGAAAGCCAAATCGTATCCGGGGGACATCGCCCAACGCTGCGTCTCCTCGTAAAACGAGAGAGGGGACTGGCCAAAAAACTTGCCATCCTGATAGACATAACTCTTGCCATGATCGCCCGAGCCAATGGTGTAAACAATCGGCTTTTCTGTAGATGCAAGTTCCGTCCCGTCAGCGCCGCGAAGAATCTCTTTGTGGATCACTTCATCGCCGCGACGCAGCACCTCGTAATCGTTCCCTGAAAGCTGGTGCGTGAACGATTTCGAAGTTAGTTCCTTGTCCGGATCGACTTTCTCCATTGATCTACTGTGCCTGGTTTCCAAATACGTTTCGTACTGGTCTTTGTGGCACGAAATACATGCTTCCGTACCAACGTACTGCACATCAAGATTAGCGTTGGCTGGCTTCTGAGCCACGCTCGATGGAATCCAGACGACCGCAGCGAAGAACGCAGAAAGGAAAAATCGGCCCATGAATGGAACCATTTTATGAATATATGAATGAGGAAGCATATCTCGAAGCAAATCAGAAAGGTACCGACTCGATTCGCTGCCTTGGTACAACCGCGGTTAATCGTCTTCGATCACCGTTCTGGCATCCTATCGGCCAATCGGGCCCCAGTTTCCTGACAGGCTGAATCAGAATCAACTTTCAGCCTTGCTGCTCTCTCAAGTTTATCTGAATCGCGAATAATCGCCATCTCCAAACGCCGGACAACCCCCCGTTACCACCGCAAACCGAAGATTTCACGCTAGAATAGCACGGGCGGTTGGAAATGACCTTCCAGGTCCGTTGGAATAATTATTGCCCTGCAATACTTGGGTTGAAAATATCCTGACTGAACAGGTTTCATGGCGGTTGGATTGATGTTGCGATGCTGGACCATTTTTCTGATCGTCGGTTTGGTTGTCGGCTGTAATCATTCAACGGACACCGAGCAGAACGAACCGACATCCGGTGAGATAGATCGTTCTATCGAACCACTTGCAGCTGCCCGTGCTTCGATCAATCGCGGTTCAATAGCGGATGCGAAAAGGTGGGTTCAACAAGCTTTAACAGCCAATCCAAAAGACGCCGAAGCTTTAGAGCTTGCGGGAGATTTGGCCGTCCGCGATGGCGACACCAACAAATCAATCGCTTTCTACAAACTGTCAATTCAATCAGCCGTTACTCCAACAAAAGAACTTTACGATCGCCTGGGTCAGCAGTATGTCAATGCGGGTCGACCATTTGAAACCGTTGATCTATTGCAGGTCGCCATTAAACAATACGCAGACGACCCCCTACTCCGGCAGAAACTGGTCGGATTGCAAGCCGCTTTAGGGATGCAGCAAGAAGCAAAGGAGCATTTGCAATGGCTGGTGCAACGCGGGCACGGAAATTCCAATGTTTTGCTGATTCTGTCCGATCTGAATCGCCCTCAAACCGTTGAATCAACCTGCCAGTACGCGCTCAAACACTACCCGCAGGATCAACGTCCACAATTCTCGTTGGCAATGTTGCCGGCCTACCACTCGCGGTGGAGTGAAGTCGCGAAAAAATTGGAACCCGTTCTGAAAAGCCACCCAGGCTTTGTCTCGGCCCAAGCGTTCTATGGGCGTGCCATCGTCGAATTGAATAACGAGATTGCGATCGGCAAATGGTCGAAATCGCTACCTGATACGATTGAAGGTCATCCACAATATTGGCTAGCTATGGGAATCTGGGCCGAACAGCAAGGCAAAGAAGCTGAAGCTGCTAAAGCTTACTGGCAAGCAGCGAAACTTGACGCCAACGATAGCGAAGCATTGAGTCGGCTATCGGCAAGCTTGATTCGGATGGGACAAATTGACGAGGCCAAACAAGCTTCAGAGCGAGCTTCGAAGCTGACCTCACTTCGTGACGAAGTCGATGCAATTCTATCTTGGCGACAAAACTCTCAAACCGATGCAGTCAAAATCGCGCAATCACTCGATGCCTTGGGACGGCGATGGGAAGCCACTACCTGGCTGCAATCCGCATTCTCCATGACCCAAAATCCCGACCCAAAGTTACCTCAGATATATCAATCGATTCGCTCAAAACTGACCGGATCGACGCCCTGGCAAAATCCCAACAGCGTAGTCGCAAGCAAACTAGATCTCACAGACCTTCCTGATCTTCGCTGGCAGCAATCGGTAGCTTCCAAAACAAGCTCATCGTCAGTGCTCGCGAACGTAGACATCCGATTTACTGACCAGGCAATCACAAGAAACCTTCAACATGAATGCAAGCTAAGAAAACCTCCCGGCGAGGAGGCTGGCTTGTCAATTTTTCAATCGGGAGCCGGTGGGGTAGGTGTCATTGATTTTGACCTTGACGGCTTTCCCGATGTTTACCTGACCTCCATGGATGGCCAACCAAAGCAAAATGATTCCAGTTCGAATCGCTTATTTCGGAATGTTGCCGGCCGTTATCAAGAAATAACCATACTGGCTGGTGTTGAAGATCTTGGCTTTGCTCAAGGTCTCGCCGTTGGTGATTACAACGCCGACGGATTGCCTGACTTGTACGTCGCGAACATCGGCCAAAACAATCTCTACCGAAATAACGGTGATGGAACCTTCACTAATGTCACTGACCAAGTCGGACTTTCCGGAGTACTCTGGACAACTTCGACAGCGGTGGTTGACATCGATGGAGATGGAAATGCCGACATCTATGAAGTCGGATACTGTGCTGGCGATCGGCCGCTTGAACAACCCTGTATCGACGATGAACTACAAGTGCCACGCTCCTGCTCGCCCGGTGCTTTTGATGCCCAGCGAGATCGCATATGGCGTGGGACGGATCACGGGACATTTGTCGAGGTGACCAACCAATGGCTTGGCAAGCATGCGTTCGGCCGCGGATTTGGAATTATCTTGGGTCAGCTGGACCGCAATCCCGGATTGGACATTTTTGTAGCGAATGATATGACGGCGAATCACCTGTGGTGTGCTGCGCCGAATGACGGTCGATTCCAGTTGTCCGAACAAGCCACCCTTCGGGGCCTCGCACTGAATGAACGATCGCTCTCACAGGCCTCGATGGGAATCGCAGCAGGTGATCCCGACCAAGATGGTGATATTGACTTCTTGCTCACCCACTTCTCGGGCGACTACAACACCTACTACGAACAGGTGGGTAACGCCTTATGGGCAGACAAATCACAGCGTGTAGGGCTTGCCGAACCCACCGATCGCATGCTCGGCTACGGAACGCAATGGATCGATTCGGACAACGATGGCACGCTCGAGTTGTTCATCGCCAATGGCGATATCGATGACTTCACTCATCAAGATCGGCTGTTTCGACAACCGGCCCAATTTTTCCGACGACGAACGGATGGTCGATGGATCGAGTCGGATGGTGCTAAGCTCGGAGACTATTTCACAAAGCCTCGCTTGGGTCGATCCGTTGCAACCCTCGATGCAAATCGTGATGGCCAGACGGATCTATTGGTAACGCACCTATTCGAACCAGTCTCGCTGCTGATCAACGAAACGGTCACCAACAATGGACAAATTCGCTTTTTTCTTCGCGCCACCAGCAGCCATCCCGATGCGATCGGATCTGAAGTCAAGCTTCTAATTGATAAGACAGAGCAACGTCAGCAATTATTAGCAGGCAATGGATTCCAATGCACGAACGAGCGGTGTGTCTCTTTCGGAGCGGGGGCCGCCGACAAAGCAGAGAAACTCGTTGTCAAATGGCCAAGTGGAACAATCGAGGCCTTCGGATCTGTCGAAACAGGCAGAGACTACTTACTAGTGGAGGGAACTGGTACGGCATTCGCCCATTATCCTTAGACATCAATCGGCAAAGCCCGATCGCAAACACACTCCACCCTGCCAAACCACGTAACCACCGTCTGACGTGACCGTAGATCAACGGGACATTCAGAGCCGGTAAGTATCTGCTTCACCCTCGATAATAAGAAGTCGGCTATCAATAGGCAGCTGATTAAAACTCTGCCGTTCTCCGGAGGGCCATTGAATCTCGATCGAGTCAATCTTTGCCACCTTGCCCAAGCCAAAACAAACCAAATTCTCATTGGTGCACAAATATCCGTCCCCTGCTGTCACCCATTCCACAAACTCTTGATCTCCAGTTCGCAACCGCACACGAGCACCTATGCTGTCACGCTCGCTGAGCGTACCAACCAGTTGCAGTTGCAACCAGTGATTTGCTGACTTGGTTTGATTGATCAGCAAAGCGGATGGCTCGTCGATATGAGTCACGACAAGATCCATCAAGCCATCGCGATTCACATCCGTTGATGCCAGCGTCCGACCCAGATGCTGTTCATCCCAGTATCCGGAAACATCTTCAACCGGAATCAACTCGAATCCGTATCCTCGATTTGTGAACAGTTGGGCTGGCTGACGAAACGTTCCTTGATTCGTGACCGCATCATCAATGTGCCCGTTTGTTACCACTAAATCACGTAATCCATCATTGTCATAATCGATCGCCTGAGTTCCAAACCCTAACACACCAAAACTGTCCACTGCGATTTTCAATTTCAGGTTCTGATCTTGATACAAGCCGGACTCACCGATGAATAGACTCGCACTTTCATTCTGGTAATTCGTGACGTGTAAATCGATCGTCCCATTGTTTTTTAGATCAGCAGCCGCAACCCCCATTGAAGCTGTCGAGGCTCCCGTGAAGCTAAACGCACAGCCACGCAATGCCGCTACATCGACCCAACCTGTCGATTGATCAAACGACCAAAGTCGATTCGGTTTCAAATCGTTCGCCACAAAAATTTCATTCCCACTCTTTCCATCAAAGTCTGTGATAATGATCCCCAAGGAGGTCGCGTCACGAGCTGAACCGTCCGGTGTCAAATCACGTATTTCGAATCCCCCTGCGCCATTGTTCTCAACGAGGTGATTCTTTCCTGGCTGAAATTTGCTCGGCAAAATCGGTTGCAGCGGACGTCCGGTCTCGTCGACCGGTGGCTTCATGAATCGCCGTGGATCGTCGACATAATCAGCCTGAAAAATATCTGGCAACCCATCACCGGTTAAATCGGCAATGGCGGCGGATGATGGAATACGGTTGGATTGCGACCGGTCAGCAATCTTCATGCGACGAAAGGTGCCATCACCTTGATTAATCAGTAACACCTCGTCTGGCAGGTTGCGCAGCACCAAATCGGGAAATCCATCTTGATTCCAATCACCAGCTGCGACCCCAATGGTATGAGCAAATTCGGCGACACCGGCAAAGTCTGTTATCTCCAAAAAAGTCGTATCAACCTGTCTCATCAACTGATTGGACCGTTCACTGGTCAAACGCGGTGGATCACTCGCACCTTGCGCAAAATAAAGATCAGGATTACCATCCAACTCGTAGTCCAGAACCGCGACGCCGCCACCCAACATTTGATGGATTGAGAAACTCCAACGCGTCGGGGTGCTGGCCACAAAAAACGTGTGATCTAGCCCAGCGTCGGGAGCAATATTCACAAAGCTCGCCGGGGTGATCACATGCTCGGTTCGTCGACTTTCATCGGTACCAGCCAGCAGCTCAATGGCGTCAATGGTCGGCAGTGGATATTGCTCTAAATCCAATCCGAGGATTCGCTCCTTCGTACTTGGAAATGGAGTTCCGTTGGCGACTAACTGTTGTCGCTGTTGACTGACCTGCTGCTTTTCGGTCAGCGGAGCTTCCGCATAATATTGTTGAACCGCCTTCCACAGCAGAGCTTCAAGCGGTCGGCCCAAATCGTTTAGCCGTGCTTCTAACTGACCAATGGCAATCAGGTCAGGTGGCTGCTTTGCTGCAACGAGATTGTTTGCCCGTAGACTTTCTCGAATCTCCGTCCAGCGTTCAAAAAACTGCTGTGCCCTCTCCTCATCTTCCAGCACCAAGAAAGCTTGACGCAAACGACTCAACGATCGAAGGTCGGTCGGATCGCGGGCAATCGCTTCAGCCAATGCTCGGATCGCCTCCTCGAAACGACGTTCACCTATCAAGAAGGCACCAATTGCGGCCCAATACTCGGAGTACTCGCGTACTTCTGCATCTGTTTTCGAGAGCCACCACCGAAAACTCTCATCGTCCTGGGCTTCGGCAGCAGCTCGTCCAAACAATGCAACCATCGATGGCGGTGCATTCTGATCAGAAACTAAAGGACGCAGTAGATCGATGGCATCGGCATACTGCTCATCTTGAAAATGCTTCCTTGCGATTCCAGACGCGCCGATTGGCCAGTAGGCAGTCGGTTCTCTTGGAACCTGATCTGATTCCGGTGGCGCGTCATACATCGCATCACTCAACGCGATCAGAGCATGCAGCTCATCCTGTCGCACATTTCCTTGCTTGCACAATTCTTGAATATAAATCGCGGCTTCGTGGCGACGCCCTTGGCGGTTCATTAAGTGCGCGAGCGGGCGAAGTGCGGGTGCCGCGTTGGGAGCACGGGCAAGAACCTTTTTGTAGAGCTGTTCCGCCTCATCATATCTCTCGAGAATAACGCACCAGTCAGCGGATTGCCCCAGGGCGGCCAAACCCGCTTGTGGATGATCCTCCGGGATCTCGCTCAAAATCTCCACTGACTTTGACAAATTACCTGCACCAGACTCAACCTGCGCGAGACGAAACAAAACCTCCGCATCACTGGGATCGATCAGCAGCAGTTCATTTAAAGCAGCGACGGCGGCGCCGAAGTCGCCGCGATCTACAAACATCTGAGACTTTTCCATCGCAGAAGCTCGCTCAGATTCGCGAGCTTCAAATTCATTAACGATTGTCTGCTCGTCTTGCGAAACTGGATTTGGCACGTCCACTGGAGGCAGGACATCATGACGGGGCGTCTCTCCGGAAGCCGCTGATTTCGCAACCTTCGTTCCAATCGACGGATCCCTCGAAGAATCACACCCCAAGTGCAACAATGATACGATCGCCACGTACCCTAGACCTACTGCCCGAGACGCAGAAATGATGACCGAATGCTTCATGATCTAAACTCACTAACAGGCTGATGAGTTTCTGCGAAGGTAAACCGCATATTTCCCTACCATCATCATACACATCCAACAGCAAACCCACGGAACACCTAAACTTAACGAGCTCATTATTTGGCCGTAAACACCGTGAACGTACTCTACATCAATACTTCAGTTGCCACGCAGGATCGGCTACCTGCCCCAAGAAAAACCCTCTTTTACTGGAATTCAAGGCCCGGAGATGCCAACGGAGTACCAAATCAGCTAGAGGCCCACCAATCGGAATAGCACACGAGTCTAACCACGTCGATAAGCGATCGCCGCTAAGCAAGCGATTAGTCGCACCGTGGTACTGAGGCTCTTCTGAAAGGTTGACTTCCATAAAATCGCCAGCTCGGTCAAGCAACCCACGACACTCGCTGCTGAGATGGTTAGGTGAAGCCTCTTGCCACACACAGCGTATTTCTCCGCGAGCAAATTGATCGTCTCCAGTCCTGATTGATCAGACACCCGCGTGTAAGAACAATCAATCACAACATCATCCAGATCACTCGATGGATCGAACAGATCTTCAAAAGATGAAACGGAGGCTAGAAAAATCAAAGGAAGCATTGCCGCGAAAAAGATCAGTCGATCCATCTCTTCCAAATCGCGGCGGCTTGATTCAATCGAGATGAACATTAGAACGGTCCATCAGCAAATCCTCAAGGTTGTCTCTCTAATCACCATCTACAACGTGAACCCTCGACACCGACTGGCAATCGCAAGTCGAGAGTTTGCTTCAAAAGTTACCGCATTCGCCTCGAAACAAGATCATCACTTAGTATCTCCGACCAGCAAGAATTTGTTACCACGTGTCGAATGAGTAACTCACAGTTGCTGCAAACACAGCCGTGATTCGCCAGCACCACATTTCGTCGCCGACTCAGGGATTGTCACCATGGCAGTACCCACGGCGCACTCTCTGATCCACTATGCTTGTTTTATCGCTGCGATCGCATTAGGCGATTTACATCGAACCATTTTGTCTACCCCTTTTAGCATCTGTCTGATGTACCAACCACTGCATCTTGGATTTCTTGGCCGACTCACATTGCTGACCGGTATCATCAGCATTCCAAGCTGGGCGAGCGGCCAAGCGGTTCGGACGATTGCCAACGTGGTGCAACCGGTAGAATCTCAAGCACTCACCAAGATTCTATTCGGTTCGTGCATTAAACAGGATCGCCCGATGCCGATTCTTCAAACCATTGTTCAGCAACACCCGGATTTGTTTATCTTTCTTGGCGATAACATCTATGCCGACACAGTGGACATGAATCAGATGCGTGCTAAGTACGCGCGTCTGAACGCAAATCTCAGCTTTAAACAATTGATTCAATCGATACCCGTGATGGCGACTTGGGACGATCACGACTACGGCGCTAACGATGCTGGCGCGGACTATTCAAGACGAGCAGAATCCGAACAAATATTTTTAGACCATTGGGGCGAGCCAGCGGGTACCGCGCGACGGACGCGACCAGGTGTCTACGATGCCAAAATCTTCGGACCGCCTGGCAAACGAGTGCAGGTGATTTTATTGGATACGCGTTATTTCCGGGGGCCGCTGACCAAAGGTGAACGGCGAGTGGGCGGTCCCTACGTACCTTCCGCCATGCCCGATGTCACCATGCTAGGAGATCAACAATGGCGATGGCTCGATGCACAATTGAAACAACCAGCTGAATTGCGAATCATCGCTTCCAGCATTCAGTGCGTTGCCGAAGCTGCCGGCCAGGAAACCTGGTCCAACCTACCAAAACAGCGTCAACAACTTTTCGATCGTATTGCAAATAACGGTGCAAACGGAGTCGTCATTCTCAGTGGCGACCGACACTGGGCCGAACTGTCTGTCACAAGAATGCAAACTTCCTATCCCATCTATGACCTTACCTCCAGCAGTCTGAATCAGATCCATGCAAGAGGAACACCAACGGAGAATCAATACAGGGCGTTGCCAAAGACGTATCACCTAGAAAACTATGGAGCGATTCTCATTGATTGGGAAAAGGCCAATCCTGAGATCCATTTACAAATCCTCGACCAAAGCGGCACGCCGCAAATTGAGAAAATCCTGCGGCTCAGCGAACTACAAAAGCACTAGCCCTGTCGATACCCGGCACTCTAGGCTGTCCCGAAGTAGTAAACGCCCAATTGATCCCAATCAACCGTGTACTACACCAGAATTTCATCGATTACCCGGGCAGATTCGACACCTGTCAGCTTTTGATCCAAGCCTTGAAAGGGAAAACTCAAACGCGAGTGGTCAATACCGAGCTGATGAAGCATCGTGGCATGAAGATCTCGAATCGCAACGGGATTGTTTGCGACGTTGTAGCTGAATTCATCTGTCTCACCATAAGTCATTCCTCCCTGAACACCACCGCCCGCCAACAATCCCGAAAAGCAACGTGGATGATGGTCACGCCCGTAATCGGTCATCGTCAGATTTCCTTGTCCGTAGACCGTTCGACCGAACTCACCTGTTAACACAATCAACGTATCATCAAATAAGCCCCGCTGTTTCAAATCGTTGATCAGTGCAGCAACGGGCTGGTCGATATCAAATGCCTGACCCGGTAATTGTTTTGGAAGAATTGAGTGGTGATCCCAGCCGCGGTGGAACACTTTGACAAATCGAACGCCACGCTCAATCATGCGGCGTGCCAACAAACAGTTGCGAGCGAAAGACCCGTTCTTGCCTACTTCAGGGCCATACGCCTCTTCAACATGCTTGGGCTCGCCTGACAGATCGGTCAATTCCGGCACGGATGCCTGCATTCGAAAAGCCATCTCCTGCTGTGCAATCGTCGTTCGAATTTCATTATCCCCGATCTCGGTAAAGTGCTTTGCATTAAGTTCTTTCGCCGCATCGAGCATTCGTCGTCGCACAGTCGCGTTGATCCCCTTTGGATTGGAGAGAAACAGAACAGGGTCACCGGAGGTCTGAAAAGCGACTCCTTGATGTTTCGAGGGCAAATAGCCACTTCCCCACAAACGACTATACAGCCCCTGCACATTCCGAGTCCCACCTGTCCAGTATGCCGAGGTGAGAACGACGAAATCAGGCAGATCGCGATTGATCGCACCCAAACCGTAGCTCAACCATGCACCCATACTTGCTTTACCTGGGATTTCAGATCCGGTGCAGATAAAAGTCTTGGCCGGATCATGATTGATCGC
>JAYZAR010000194.1:0-3250 GCA_036339635.1 Planctomycetota bacterium
TAACCCACCTCCCACGCAATCGGTAACATCCAATCTGGATCACCCGTAGTGGAAATTCCATCCTCGACTTCGATTCTGCGGATCGGACGTCCCTGTAGCATCTGCAGGGTATAGGTCAGGATTAGACCAAACAGAATGATCAACCAAGTTAAATAGATCCAAAAGAGAAACAACGGAATCAATCCGATTGAACCGTAGAGTGCGGAATAAGGGACTGCCTTTACAACGTAGATCTGAAAACCGAATTTTGCCCCTTCCCAAAATAGGGATCCAACCAGCGAACCAATCGCGGCTGATCGTACGGAGACGTGTGTATTGGGCATCAACGCGTACAGCAAGAATAGCAAGACCCAACTCGCAATCACCGAAAGCAGATGATTGAGAATCTGTTTCGAACTTGACACATCGCTAAATTCGGCAACCCAATCGACCACTTGGCTGGATGTGTAAAGACTGAGTGTTAGCAAGCCGCTGCCCAGAGTGATGATCGACCAGTGGATCGCGAGCCGCAGATGAAGCGGGCGATGGGATGGTGCATCGTAAATACGATTAAAAATACTCTCCGCTGAATTCGCGAGAGCGACGGCCGCGTAAACAAACAGCAATAACCCAAAGACGCCCATCGACTTAAAATCGAGCTGTGACACTTCCATGGTCACGTCATGCAGGGTGCTGCGAATTGTTGCGCGTGTTCGCTGCACCGTCTTGGCATCGACCTCCGCTTCAACGGCTGCTTCGACGGCAGCCGAAGCAGCCTCCGTTTCTTCGCCAGCACCAACGACCATTTCACTCAGGCCGCCTTCAATCGGAACGCCTCGCGAAGAAGCCTCGATCGCCTGCGTCAGATCAACCAATTCATCGGTGGCAAGGGCTGGATCAACTCCAAGTGCGGTCCCCGCGGAAACGCCGGGCGCAGTCAACAGCGAAGTCGTGCCAGACTCTGCGGCAAGGTTTGGGGGGCTTGGAGTGTTGGAACCTGGGTCGGAGTTTGCATCTGTGTCAGAGGTGCCCCCGTTGAATGGCCTAGAGCCCCCAACTTCGTCTCCGGTGGCAGTTCCATCTCCGGTCCCCGATTTATCGGTCAAACTTGATTCGACAGGCGGTGAATCGTATTCCTCGGGAATGTCTGGAACACCAAAGAATGAGTAAAGTTGGTTTTCGACTTGGGACTGGACCTCATCCAAGCCGCCAAAGATGCGGAACATCACCAACCCCAGCACCACAACCGGAATGAGCGAAAAAATCGTTCGGTAGGTCAGTTCTGCCGCCATTCCGTCGGCGCGGTGAAATTGCAACTGTCGTCCGCTGTGGACGGTCAGCTCGATACTATGACGAAGAAAATGCTGGCCCCGAGTCAAACTCTCACGAGGGCTGCGTAGGATGTCGGCCACATGTTGGATCAAACGTGATATCAAGCCAATGGACCCCTCATTTCTCCGATTTCTTACCCAGCTGAACCAATGGGGCCGCGTTCGTGACTTCTGGATTGTGCCGGCAACTGCCACAATTCGAAGCGTGCCCTTGGCCGCCGCGGGAAACGCTCCGGACGGTTTTTAATACCCGTAACGCCATCCAAAGTGCCGCTGCAAGGACGATCAGAAACGCGAAAATCGGCTGCCATGGAAACACAGATCTCGCTCCTTTTCGTACCGCATACGCGTACAAGATGTTTGTTGGAAGGCATCCGCTAAAAGAAACGAGAGCCCACCTGATAGGTTAGCAGCGCGCCGACATAAGCCAAAATTGTCATGTACAAGAAACTTAACACTGGCCAAAACCAGGAGTTTGTTTCACGGCGAATGACCAAAATTGTGCTGACGCATTGGGCACACAGGGCAAAAAAGACCATGACGGATAGGGCCACTGGGATGGAGTAAACCGGGTCGCCATTGGGATAGGTTGACTGCTGTAGGGCACCGACTAATCCCTCTTCCTCCGCATCTCCCCCGAGGGAATAGATCGTTCCGAGGGTCGCGATGATGACTTCCCGCGCGGGAAAGCTGGCGACCGCTCCGACGCCAATTTTCCAGTCCCAGCCAAGTGGAGCAACCACTGGCTCGATGAGATGCCCAATCCTGCCGAGCAAGCTCTGCTCTAGCAGTCCTGCGCTTTCACTGCGGAGTTCAGCTTGGAGTGTTATGATTTGGTCAGCATCGGCCGCTGCCGTCGCAAGTTGTTGCTGTAGTTCATACTGCCTTGAATGATCGCCCGGCCAGAAACCCGCAAACCAGATCAGAATGGATGCAGCAAAGATCAAGGTCCCCGCTCGTACAACGAATGCCACGCTGGCATCCCAGACTCGGCTGAGTACAACGCGGAGTGAAGGTACCCGGTACTCAGGCAACTCGAGAACAAAGGGCGCCACCTCGCCTCGCAAAAGCGTTTTCTTCAAAATCCAAGCAACGGGGATCGCTGTCACGACACCGATCAAATACATCGCCATCAAGACCATCGCTGGCAAGGAGAGCCACCCTCCCCAATAAGTCACCGAAGGGATAAAGGCCGCAATCAGCAGCAAGTAGACCGGCAGCCGCGCACTACAACTCATCAGCGGTGCGACCATGATCGTGGCCAAGCGATCACGACGATTCTCAATCACACGTGTCGCCATCACGCCGGGTACCGCACAAGCAAATGAGCTCATCATTGGCAGGAAAGACTTTCCACTCAGCCCAAAAGCCATCATCACCCGGTCAACTAAAAAAGCAGCCCGCGACATGTAGCCGCAATCTTCCAGGATTGCCAGAAAGAAAAACAACAAGGCAATTTGCGGCAAGAAGATTAGGACGCCTCCCACGCCCGCGATCACTCCATCGGTGATCAGGCTTCGCAGCACTCCCGGCCCTAGCACCGTCGTCACTAAATCGGCAACCCAGGAGGTTGTGCCGTCAATCAAATCCATCGGCCATCCAGCTAGCGAATAGATCGACTGAAAAATGAGAAACATAACTAGGAAAAAGAAAATCAAACCACCCGCGCGATGCGTCAGTACAGCATCCAAACGATCGCTCATCTTGCCCGAAAGCGCGCCAACATCACTTACCACGCCCGTCAATTTCTCGGCGGCCCAAGCGTATCGAGCATTGCACTCCAAGTCGATCGGATCGCCCAGGTGATCCGTCAATCGCTGGCGGCAAGCCGCTAAAGCTGCGCTCACTTCGCCGCGTCGGGCATCACTCCCCTGACGGGAAACAAATCGGCGCTCAGCCTCGCCGCCGCGATCCAGTAACATTCGCTCAATTAAATAATC
>JAYZAR010000195.1:0-20621 GCA_036339635.1 Planctomycetota bacterium
TCGGTGGTGACAAGGTCGCCCCCGGTCAATCGACCCTCATGCGGGTCACGCTCGAAGCGAAGGAGCAGGGACTGCACGAAGGGACCCTCGCCTTTGAAACCAATGATGTCGACGAAGCGATTTATCGCATCGACTTGACGGGCATTGTCGAACGATCTCGCGATGATGTGATCTACGCCGATGGTCCCACCAAGTTCGCGACGCCTGATTACTTCCATGTCACCGAGGGCAGCCCTCAAACCGTCAAGCACAAGCATGGCATGGGCCAATACGAAACCCGTATGTTCAACTTCCTGGGGGATCACCAGGTGGCGTGGCGTTATGACGATCTCGATCCTGGTCTCTACAAAGTGTCGACTAGTTGGAACGGCAACATCTACCTGGCAGCGACCGATGCTCCGTTCGTCGTGACCACCAGCGAGATCTCTGCCACGGCATCGGTCAATCAGCGAATCCTGCCCGGAGATCGAGACGAATCGTTCGTCGATCAGAGCATCTCATGGGTCACCCTTGATCTACTCGATACCAGCGGTCAGCCGGTCGAGTATGTCGAGGTGGGCAGTGATGGTGTGTTCGAACTGACCGTCAGCAGCACGAAAAGCGGCTGGGTCTTTGTCGATGCGATTCGGCTTGAGCCATTCTCCACCGAAGATTTGGCACCTGTCTCGACCGTACGCATCGTTGATCAAGACGAAGTCTCCTCCGGTACCAATGAGCTTGAAGCACAGATTGATTCCTTCGAAGGGGGAATCTCCTTCGGGACGACCCAATTCGGTCAGCCGACCGATCGAACGATTCGTATCTACAACGATGGTCTCGAGGATCTGCTTCTGACGGAAATCCCAACTGCCTCGCCAGGATTCACGCTCGTCTCGCCCGTGACCGGTTATCCACAAAAACTGCTCACCGACGAGTGGATTGATGTGACGGTTCGCTACGAAGCTTTGACCCTTGGGAAAGCCAATGGTCACCTCACGATTCCGACAAATAATGCCACGCATCCGGTGATCTCGCTCGACCTGACAGCTGAGACGCTGCAGATCTGGACACTCGATGACCGTTCGACCACTGGATACACCACGTCCGGTTCGTTCACCACGTATCCCCGAACGAATTCCTACGACGACACGCATCAGTTGTCCGGTCTGAACAAGACCGGTGCGAAGGCGACCTGGACGTTTGACGATCTCGAAGAAGGTTGGTACGCCGCCTATGCCACCTGGCCTGTGGCGGGAACCCACTCCACCTCGGCCAAGTACACCGTGAGCGGCAGCGCTGAATCGACGGTTCGCATGGTCAATCAGAACCAGGAACCAAGCAGCATTTACGGAGATCAGGTGCCGTGGGAGTTCTTGGCGTACCAGTACGTTGGAGCGGACCGCACGCTAAGCGTGACACTGGAAGATACCGACAATCGCAAGTTCGTCGCGGCGGACGCGGTCCGACTCTACCGGGTGCATCAACCACGAGTTGAGATTCGATCGGGTGAAGTTCAGATTCTCAACGGTACGCAGGTTAGCTTCGATACGACCCAACGCGGCGCGCCTGTCGAACGGACTCTGACGCTTCGCAACGCATCCAATCAACCCCTGTCGATCGAATCTGTCCGAAAACTACCAGAGAGCTTCGAGTTGGTGGACTTCTCACCACGCTACCTGGCACCAGGGGAATCGATGCCACTGCAGATAAAGCAGACTGCAGTCGATGTTGGGGTGTTCAACGGAACTCTGGCTCTCGCGACGAGTGACCCTCGCCGACCGATTGTCGAGATCGAACTGAGCAGCGAAGTAATCAGTCGTGCTTTGGTGCTGGATGATCGAGACGAACGATTCGAGAAGAGCGGCTTGGTGATCAGTCTGACCAATCCCTACAAAGATTGGCATGACTCCACGATCCGCCTGGTGCCGACTCCTCGTCTTCCGAGTGAGGGAGCCTGGGTGGTCGAGGGCTTGGATGCGGGCACCTACTCGATCGGTGTGACTTGGCAACCTACGTCCCAACCAAAGAAGAACGGCGCCTCGAACATCCCAGTGACGGTTTCGGGAGGTGGAAACCCAGTGACCGCTCGCATCGATCAGACGACACCTCCAGCATTCCAGGCGGGTGTCTACAGTGATCGTGAAAGTGATTGGATCGACGCGGTGGTCGACTACGAATATTCTGGCGATGAACCCCTTCGAATCGCGATCGGGAACTTCGATATCGTTGGGAGACGAGTCATAATCGATGCGATTCGCATCGAGCGAACTGACAGCGAAACGCCAATTCCTGTCGGCCCTGTCAATGGGGACAGTCTGATCGTGCTCCGCCACAATAACGTACTACCGGCCGACACGAATATCGACGGTGAGGTGACCCCGCTCGATGCCCTGCTGGTGATCAACACCTTGGGAACGATGGACGATTCTTCGGACTCACTCGATAGCGATCGAATCACACTGACTGATGTCAACCGAGACGGCCAGGTCACGGCGCTGGATGCGTTGCAAGTGATCAACTACATGTCGCGTCAGCGGGAAAACGGAGAGGGCGAAGCGACAGTGTCACTCGCTTGGATGACCGAGAGCCGCTTTGCGACCGGCATCGAAGAGGAAGAGGATCGCCGGTGCGATGCTCTTGATGAATCCTCGTTGAACTGGAGCGAGGATTTCGGGAGTAAGAAAGACCGTGTTGGTTCTTCTGATCAGGGTGGCGTGCCCCTCGGACCGCGTCGCCTGATCGACGCGGATCAGGCGGATGAGATTTTCGGAGGTGAACAAGGTTCGACCCAAGAAGAAGCTCTGCAAGCGGAAAACCTCGACGCATGCTTCAAGGAGTTCGTTGATTAATGGTTGCCAAGAACTAGCCTTCTCCGGATGAAGGAAAAGTTTGTAAGCAACCTTGTGGAACATTGGAAATACAACTCGCTCGAACGTTGTGCCTGCGTGGTCAAACAAGTCAGCCGATGCTCCGACACTTCAAAAAGCGAGGTTTCCTAATCACGTGTGCTAAGCATCTCAGCCAAACCAACGTTCATGTCGACGTCGGCGCGCCTCCCGCGATCGACCGAATCGGAACGACGACAAGACGGATTGCTGAAAAAATTGACCATGCAGCTTGTCATTTTGCTACACACCAATGATCGTCTCGGATTTGCCGAATTCCCGGGACGCCGATGAAATTCATTTTGCAACCGTGGCCGTTGATGCAGGGGATTCTTGCCAGTTGGTTCAATCGACAACAATTAGAAGTTATCGAGTAACTTCGCACCGAGAATGTCGTTCTCAAACAGAAGCTCGGCAAGAAGCGGGTCTCGCTGACCGATGACGAGCGGTGTCGATTGCCAGTTAAAGGCAGGCTCCGTGGACGTAAGTGACTGTTGCAGATCGGGACCTTGTTCAGGCCCAACACGAGCTCACGGTGGCATCGGCAGCTCATCGCCAAGAGATCGGACTACTCCGTTCGTAAAACGCAGAGGCCCGGGCGACCAAGGGCGCGGCAAGCCATTGTTGACCTTACTGTGAAGTGCGTTAGAAAGAATCCGACATGTGGTGACGATCGAATCAGCGGTACGTTATCGGATGTCAGCTACCACATCGGCGACTCCATCATTCGCAATATCACCCGAAGCCCACAGCACTGCGTCTGCACCGATGCGCGAACGCACAGGGTCATGGGAAACATTTCTCAAGCCGCATGTGGACGTGATGGATTCGATCGACTTGACCACCGTGGACATTTGGACGAAAGGTGCCTAACAACGGTCTATCTTCTCTTTGTTATGGAGTTACACACCCACCGCGTCAACTTCGTGGGCTGCACCACGAACCCAAATCAAGCGTGGATGAACACGATCGCTCGGGAGCTGGCCAACCACGAAGGATGTCCTTCTCAAGGACAAGAAGTACTTGATCATGGACCGCGACGCGACGTTCAGTAGGTCGATTCGAGACTTCGTCAGTAACGAAGGCGTGAAGCCTGTTCGTTCGCCGCCGCGAAACTCGAACTTGAATGCACGGCTGGAGCGGTTTTTCGGATCTCTGAAATCCGAATATGTTTATACGCTGACTTTATTTGGCAAGACCACGATGCGTAGGACTGCGCGTACCTTCATCACGCATTATCTAACTTTAGAAAATCACCAGGGTTTGGAAAACCGGCTCGTCGCGCCGAAGCCGCATCGAACAGACACCGACAAAAAGATCGAAACGACTGAGCATCTCGGTAGTTTGCCTCGATCGTATCGACAGGCGGCTTGAATCAGCAAGCTTTTACACGCTTACCACGCTCACGAATAACAGTCGGCTTGGGCACTGCTGCGCGACTGTGAATTTAACTTTTTTATCAACGTTTTGGTCGGTTTTTACGTCGGTCCGATTTCGAATTCGGTATCTCGAAACGATGCACGCTGAGGGATTGTAAGCGGGAACCGTCATTTCAGTTTTTTTGAATTCACGGGGTGCTCAGCATGCACGCTCACGCTTCCTATTGGACCGGGATACGGCAGGCCTACCTGGCTACTTCGCTCCGGCACTCACCAGCCGACCGTATTTCCCGACAACGATATTTTCCTTGATAACTTTTGCTGGGTTCCCTGCCACTGCCGTATTGCAAGGGACGTCCTTTGTGACGATTGCCCCGGCACCCACGATCGAATTGTCGCCAACAGTAACTCCCGGCATGATCAAACTTCTTCCACCAATGAAGCAGTTTTTGCCAACGCATGTATCGAGATAAATTCCCCTGGTCATGTCATGGCAGAGAATTCGCGCCTCAAATGCAACGTAACTATTCTCGCCCACAATGACTCCCTGAGGGTAAGTTTTGTCAAATTTTGCAGACAGCGATATCTCTGCACTTGGATGAATATTCATTCCCCAGAACTTTGTCAGCCAAGTAATTTTCAGGCTAACGATGAGCCGCCTGAGTTTCCGAAGTTTGTTTAATGAAAAAGACATATGCATTCTTTTATCGAGTAGGATTTGGCTGACCTGCCCCGCAGGCAATACCAAATCTTATGGTTGTGAATTCACCATCAGTCCTCCAGCCGCACAGGGTTGGACGGGCTCGAGCGTCGAAGGCTGATAGCCCAATGCACTGTGCGTGTGGATCTTAATGTCGGTGACTCGCTAACGTTTGACCAGCATTTTCGCTTCAAGCTTCGTTTAGAAGATTTCTCCGTTGAGTAGCTCGGCGCGAAGCTTACCATTGTAGGATTCGATGCAGCCGTTCTCCCCGGCACTACCCGGCTCGGTGAAGAGTGTCCGTAGTTCGAATTCAGCGAACTACTATTGGACTTTGATTGCGGTGAACTCCGGACGGTGATCACTTCTTGGGCAGCGAGGAAAGTCCCGGTGGATGAACAATTCGCTCAGTCTTTCCAGCACATTCTCGCACGTTGATGGACGTCTTGATTCTTGCGTTTAGGTGAGAGCAGCCCTGCCTCTGGTATCTGGCCGATTGCTTAGATCAACAGGACCAGAAACAAGAACCCACTCAGGTATCGGATTCTACATTGGAATTTCCTTACTCGGAGATTTGCGGTCTCCGCCGCGATACTCCCTACTGCTTCAAGTTCACTCGAATTCGAGTTTTTCTCAATTCAAATCGTCGGCCTTAATTCTTCTCATTCGAGCGATCCTGAATCGCAATCTGTCGACTATTTTTTGGTGCTTCGTTTCGCGGTTACCGAGGTTCTTGACTGGTCCCTTACGCATTGACCGACGTTACGTTCTTTTGCGTAAGCAACGAATGATAGCCGAACCAGGCGATCGCCTGTTTGACTGGCAAGATACGTGCATTGCTGGCTTTCGCAAGGCGTACGATGCTTTCAAGTTCCTGCGGCGTACATCCCCATTCACTCGGACGATCACTGACATCATGCGTATAGAAAATGACCCAATGCGGATGGTTTCGGCATGCATCAAGCAAAACTCTTACCGCGTCAAGGTCATAGCTGTTGTGATAAACGGCGTTGGCCTTCAGGTAGCCCAGATCACACCATCCGTGGTTACTTCCAGGTACGACACTTCGGGCCGAAAGGTAATGCTTTAGTGCGTGCTGGCGGGATACCGGACCAGCATGGCCGTAGGGAAAAGAGAAACTACAGGGCCGTAGGCCGGTGATTCGCTCGATGGAACGCGAGTTTTCTGCAAACTCGCGTTCCCTGTCCATCGCTGAAATTGCCTGCACACTCGCATGAGAAACAGTATGGCAACCGATTTCGTGCCCAGCCTTCGCTAACCTTACGACATCCTTATCATTGGCAATCAAATTCCCATCCAGAACGCCGCTGATCTGACCCGTGCATACATAAAAAGTACCTAATACAGATGAAGCCTCCAAAATTCCGGCACCTGTTGTTGATGAAGAGACAGGGATGTCGTCGAAAGTAAAACTAACGACTGACTGGCTACCTCCGATCTTGAATGGGCGCGCTGGAAAAATACGCGTCAGTTGTCTGGATACCTTGGCAAGCAATTTCATCTGACAGCCCTGGCATCAATTTCAATCAGATCGTTATTGGGCAAAACTTTGCCTTCTGGATAGCACCACACAATCGCATTCCCCGAGGATGATTCATCCTCTTCTAAGCCCAACGATTCAAATACGGATGCAGACCGTGCATTTCTCTCCGTAGCGACATAGCGAATCCTTAGGCCGCTTCCGTATTTCCTAAAAAGCCAGGCCAGAAACGCCTCGTCAACTTTTTTTGCCTGGATACGGCAACTGAACATCAAGTCAATCACACGATTGCTTTTCAGTTCTAGGATACACAGTCCCACAATTCCGTAGGAGCCAAACTTGTCAGATACCCTAATGCTGATGACACACTTATTGTCATCATTCATGATTTCCTGCAATTCGGAGGTGCTGTAACGGTTCCCTGAAAAATTCATTTGATTCGTACGTTGGGCGAGTTCATGCGCACGCTCAACAGTATCTTGTGTCAGAGGTTGCAACTCCATCTTTATGTCGCAGGAGCGAAGAAACTCATCATAATTCCCACCCGAGTCCACACTCGCGTTTGAGAATGCAACATTTCGCGCTATTTGATCGCGATACATCTCTCTGCGGCGTCCACTTTCTTCCGAAACTGGAACGTCAAATGCCGGCAAATTGGCGATGAATGGTATCATCTTTTGATCAAAAATCGTGACCTCCGGATGACTGCCGGCGACCTCCGCCCTCTCAAATGGCTGATCGTCAACGAACGCCAACGAATCAATGCCAATATTCAGCTCCGATGCGATGGCCGTGATCGCCTGGCTCTTAGGCTGCCAATTGATTTGCGGAACAAGGAAGTAATCGGCAATTTCGAGACGCTGCAACACAGCCATTGCGGCTTCTTTGTAGTTCTTACTGGCAATCGCGTTGAGAATACCGCGTCTGTCGAGCTCCTTGATCAGTTTGATGGCAGCGTCATTGATGAAAAGGTTGTCTTCTCCGTCCTCGATCAACGTGCCGTGCCAAAGCGTATTGTCCAAATCCCATACGAGGCATTTGATCTTCTTGTCATGGTTGGTTGATTTTGATGCCAAAGTGGTCTGTGCGGCCGGTCCGATGTGCTGAACAGGTCGTACAAAGTCGGCAAACCCAATGACCAATGTCATGGGTGCATCGGGCTCAGCGGCCTCCAGCTGAACCAGGTAATCTTGCGTGAGATCAACCTGCTGGAAAATATCGGAGCAGGCCAACCCGAATTGATTGGCTCCAGGCTCAAGCCGCAGTAAATACTGGAATACGGCGCCTTCATGCGATTCTTGTTTGCCGGGATTGACAAACGAAATGCGCACATCGACGGGTCGGTCTCTTTCGTTGGCAACGTGCAGCACGAATCGATCGTGAGGTGAAAGCACTTGGCCGTTGCTGCCAGCAGCCACCTTGTTTTTCAATCCGTAGAACTTTCGGCTAACCCAGGAACGCATGTTGACGGGCATTGGAACGAGCCCAAGCATGGCCGCAAGTGCGTGATCAATCTTTTCGAGCAAACCGGCGCGACGATTGGTGACTAACGTATTTTTGCCAAATGCTTGCAGCTTTGCCCATTTGCCAAACCGGACGCGAAAGACTGCAGGATGACCGGGTGTGGCAGCACTCTCAATTCCGCCTGGAAATCTCTGACACTTGAGGTCCGTTCTTGGATTGTAGAACGCGCACGATGTAAAGCAGGCGGGCATCGCACATTCGCTACAGTGCTCGGCCCATTGCATCACGGTCCGGCTATGGAACGTTGAATTCGCCGGTCCCTCGACAAGTCCCGTCGACTCGGGTCCTGCTTTTCTGTTTTCACCGGGGACACGTTCAAACATTACTCGGCTTTCACCAGTTATCAGACGTTATATTCCTAGTCGTCAATCTAGGGTAATCCTGTCGCTAAGAAAAACCAATCTCAGCCAGAGAAGCAGAGACGTATCAGCGTTGCATTCCAAAATGACCTTCTCTGGGATCGGGTTCTTGCAACCTTCGATAGCTCAACTCAATGCACCTGGTCCTAGTAGACACGATCAACGAACTTTAGCCTTTCTGGATCGCACGAACACAAAACGCGTCACCAACACACACGGCCGAGAATAAAGTGTAGCGACATCACCGCAGGGACTCTTTCGCAGATGACTGTCCGTTATCTTGGGCCGTGGATGCGTCTTCAGAAATAAACCGAGAACGATGGGATATACCTTGAAGACCATAGTCCTTCCCACCAGTACCCCTCTCCAATTCGATGTTCTGAAGCAATACGGACGCAATGTTACATGTCTAAGTGATTAACTGGCAGATCGTCCTCGTTCTTTGGTATCGCGGATGTCCTATGTGTTGTTGACACATCTGCTGGTCTCACTTTTCAAAAGTATCTTTTTTAACTTATGAGGCAAGCGATTCCGAAGGAATAGCTCGCGTTCAGTCGCAGAACTGCCCACGCGTTCTCCACTTCGAAAGACAGGATTCTGCCTCCCGGGTGACCATTTCTTTACTTTCAACAATCGATGGGACACTTCCTGAATACATGGCAAGGACATCGAAAACCCGATCGGGTAACAACATTAACCAAGGTCGGAGTATTTCCGTTGTTTGGTTGAGAGTGCACCTCTGCTCAAGATCTCGCCACTGACGCCCGCCGGAATCCGTATGGCCTGTGCTACACGCAACAAACGGTTCTGAACCTTGATTCACATGGTTAGCAGTTACAACCCCAAAGACGACTTTTTGTGTACGTTGCATTCCCTTTTAACTCGGTCAAATTTCGTCAATCTCTGACTCGGGTGCGCGGCTGGACAAATCTCGCTCCCATTCGTAACACCCCAGCTTCCCAAGTTGTTTCTTGGCTTGACTGCGGCTAACGACCTGAACCCAAAGATAGATCATTGCTGAAATCCACAATTGGGGCCGGATTAAGATATTCCAGAAAAAGGCTCGGAAAGAGTTTTTCAATCCCTCATGGCGTTTTGGGTGTTTCTGTCTCAACTCGTAATACCCGAGTCGGCTTCGACGCTTGATTGCCAATAGCTCATTCAAACTCCGAGGCACTTGGACAGAAACCACTGCATCGAGTGGAACGGTTCGTTCTTGGTCAGTGAACAAACTTCGAACAAATCCATCATCTGATATTATATCAGGAAACTTTTCAAATCTTCCTCGCCCTTCTTTTGACAAGGCATAAGTACCACCGCCGAGCATCCCGGCCTTAAAGTAAGGCGTTTGTTCCCAAACTCGGTAATAGGCTCGAACTAACCAAGACGACCTTGAGACATCGTGCTCCACGTTGGGTGATGTCGCAAGGTAACGCCCCGTCTCTAAAGGCGCACATAGGGCAATGATGCTATCAGCAGTCATTGTCACATCTGCATCCATGTAGACTCGTGGGTGTGCCTCGGCTAGCTGGTCTGCAAGATTCAGCGCGTGCACTTTTCCGGCGACGTCGGTTTCTAAGACTGTCACATACGGCTCAAAGGTCTTTGCGATCTCAACAGTTCTGTCCTTGCAGCCATTACAGGCCACCAGAATCTCTAACTGCTTAGGGTTTTTGTTTACCGTCAACGCTCGGAGCGCGCGAGCGATGACCGCCTCTTCATTGTAAGCAGGCACAATCACGGAAATTCGTCCCTCGAAATTATGCGAGGGTGCTGACTTATTCTTTAGCAAACCATCACCTCGGGCACGGCCCCGGAACTCATGGAATCTGCGAGTCAAGATGGGGGAAATTTGAGCAACTTTGTAGTTGGCGAATTTCGATGCGTCAGTCCACCAGGAGTGCGATCAAGTACATGAACGTAAGGGCGAGCAACACGGGTCGATCCAGAGAACGCAACGAAGACCTTCCAGTAGCATTGCCTTACGAAGTCCACTTATCTTACGACAGGAGATTGCAGAGGATCTGGCCAAAATGACTCGAATTCTCGCTCAGACATTGACTCTTCGTTACAGAACGGTCTCGCTCGTTCATTACAAAACGTCTTTGGCTTCGCCAATTTAATCTGCGCCGGTCGTATCAGCGTCACTTCGTCGCTGACAACATTCATCGGTCGGTCCGTCGCTCGAAAGAATATTGCACATCTCCCACAAAACTGCTGATTGTCAAGTTGTACATAGTTTTCAACCTAACTGCGGTTTTCAACAAATCTCAATTTAAAGCAACACAGAATTTCAACTAGCACAAAAGCAGTCTGACATGTCTGAGATGCAGAGATTCTATTGCTGAACATTCATTGCGATGATCTTTTTTTGCCCGGTCGTTTTCCCAGCGAAGTGAACTGTGCTCAAACTCGCCAAAGCGCCAAGGAGAATATTCGCATAAATCTGCACGCCCCCATAATGACCAACAGATATTCCTGAAACGAGCACAGCCAAGTAGCAACTCATGAGAGAAAAAAGAATGAACTGCGTTTCTTGCGCAACCCTGCGATACTGCTTCACGAGATAGTAAGTGATACAGGAGACAGATGTCAAAAACATGAGCAAACTCAGAACGCCGGCATCCACCATTTGAATAATATAGTTGTTCACCAGGTCAACATGTTTTCTGCTATCAATCATCGGTCCCCAGTGGTCAGGACGCTGCCCTCCCGTTCCGAACAACCAATATTCGTGTATTTGCTGGAATGCTACTTCGATTAACTTTGCTCGATACCACGATCCCCCACCGATTGGATCAATGTAACAAACGAGGTAAAAGACGGATCGATTGGACACCAACTGGAGGACGAAGGCCATTGCAAAGGCTGACAAAATGGCCGGCTTGATCAGGCCAGGAAACTTATAGAATGCGAGAAAAATTACAAACGCTCCCAATGCAGTCACCGGACCGCTTGAGAGGCTCATCAGAACTCCCGAAACTCCGAATAGCATCGAGATTTGCCATAGCAGCAATCGCTTGGAACCACGTCGAGGTTTCAGACTGAAAAGAAAACCTACGACGACGAGCATGCAGACTCCGTAATAAATAGCATGGGCCGTTGCTCCCTGAGCCCGCAGCAAGCCAAGCCGGTACATATCCTCTTTTCGAACCCAAACCCAAGCATGGTATTTAAACAGTGACCGGAGAGGCGAACTACCTGTAAAGGCCTCCTGAATACCCAACCCTCCAGCAACTATGGCAGTGATGGACAATGGGAGTAAAAGTTCGGAATAACTGCCGCGATCAGTAAAAACCCTGCGGCTCACAAAATACATCAGGACGGTGTCCAAAAAAACACCTCCGAAGCCGGTGAGCACATGCGTTGGTGATCCGGCCATGAGGTTGGCAAATAAATCCCATACCCAGATTACTAGTACTAAGTAGTCAGGGAGCCGCCATTCAAACTTTCCGGTACCTGTCGCGCAAAGCTTGATAAGAAGCACTGAGGCCATGAGTCGCGGACATGATAGCAAGAGTGGTCCAAGAGGAACCCTCAAGTATTCCGGATAGAGTAAGCAGCTCGCTACCAACCAACCAAGTGCTCGCATCGGTGTCGATTTGAGCACAAGGAGAACACCAATGCACATTACAGCGACAGTAACGGGCAGCATTCTTTAACAGCCTCTTCTTATGGATGTAGGATTCACTTGTTCTGCGTGCTTTACCGGCAACGGATGCAAAATCAAACTTTCGCGCGACGAACTGACGAACTTTTGGAATGCTCGACCCAACTACTGCGAGCATTCCTCAATTTACGACACGCTCATGGAACATATTTCTTCGATGCTTACGCTGACGAGTTCATAGAGATGAATTGAAACATCGCTGGATTGAAATTTGGTCAACAGCGTTATAAAGCAATGGGCTAAACTTTAGGAGTTCTTGCGGAGCCAAATCCCACCAATTCGAGCTTTCGATTTGCTGAATTAATTCTTCGTTAAAACGATATTTCAAGTGCCGAGCAGGTGTTCCAACGACAATGGAGTAAGGTGCTATATCCCTCGTGACAACGGAACCTGCTCCTACGATCGCCCCATTTCCTATTGCCTTGCAGCTAGGGAGGATGATTGAGCGCTCACCAATCCAAACATCATGCCCAATCTCAAGAGGATTATCCGCGTCTTGATTGATCGTGTCTTTCTCAACGATTCCCAAGGCACTGTTGTAAAACAGCGGATGTTGGGTAAGTCGTTCAACGGGATGGTTCCTTCGGAAAACAGCGACATCACGCCCAAAGGAACAATATCTGCCTACACGGGTCCCCGCAGGAAGTCCAGTTCGAAAAAGTTTCAGATAGCCAGCTGGGTATAGGCAACGACCGTAAGAGAAGTCACCGATCTCAACGTCATGGTAATCCTTCAGAATACGTCGAAAGCTTCGTGAGAAAATTTGTCCCCCTTCGAGCCTGAGGATTGTTCGAAGCACAAGCTTTCGAAGTCTTGTTACTCGATATGCTCGAATAAAGATCCCAGAAAACACTTGCTCGCTGTTAGCAACTTTCTTTGCGGCCGAAGTAAGGTTAACCTTTGGTAAGTGTAATCCCACGGATTCTGATACATCGGATGACAAAATGGAATTAGAGCGTCGTTTCATTCTGTCGACTCACTCGGTCAATGAAGTTGATGAGAGCTCTGCCGCTGGGTCATTCTCATCAGTCGGAAGCTTCTTTTGCGAGTACTTAAGTTGATCAAGTGAGACGCCAAGGAGCTTAGCGAGTGCTAACGCCAAAGAGGCAGCAATGCAAGCACCGACCACAAGTTCGATCACCATTCGCTCGCCGGGAAAAAAAGGCTTCAGCAAAAATAAGGGAATCGAAACGAGGATCGGAGTCAAGCAAACGAATATCAAATTCGTTGCATCGACCTGATGTGACCTGATACAGAGACCAAGCGAAACCAAATAAGCAAGGACTTCTGCGCAAATCCCGGTCAATAGCAACATCTCCAAGCGAAATTGCTTGAAGGCGAGGTAGCCCGCGACCAAGAGCCCCAAAGCACGAGCAAGATTTGCCAGGAGAGGATTCCGCGTATCACCTTTTGAAATGGAAACAGTGACTGGTCCCGTTCTCGCAACTCGAAAGGCTTGAGCGAAGCCGATCAGCACCACCATCGAAGCTGCTTCAGCATACCGTTCCCCGTACAAGCCGGTCACTAAAGCAGGGCCGCACAAACAGCATCCCACTGCCAAAAATGAAGCTAAAGTCAAACTGATACGAAGTGCACAATTGATGGCGTCGGTCGCGTCTGCGCTCTCATCTTGGATTCTTGATAGCGGTGTCAGCAGAAATGCCGAGTTGATTCGGCAGAGAACGACCGAGGGTACGAAGCAGAGCGTGAGTGCCACGCTAAACCAGCCGAGAATCTTCGGGGTGTAGTTTGCTCCAACGATCAGGCGATCTCCATGGAAAATCGCAAACATAACAAAACCGTTCAGAAGTAGCGGTACTCCAAACCTCATTAAGCTGCAAAACAGAGGCCGATCCCATCCGAGGGCCCACCGACGTTGGGCAACCAGGTGGCTCATCACAAAGTACATGACTGACTGACTAAGAATCATCCACAGCATGACTCGGTAATCACCGGCCAAAGATGCCAACTGCGTTACCAATAACGTCAGGATGAGCTGAGGACCGACCTCACATAAGAGGATTGGCCAGAACTTCATGTCTCGCTGGTATCGAACAATATCTAAATGAACAACTCCCCGAATCACTGGTGCCAGCGAAACCCAGGCAAAAGCTTCCCAAGCAGATGGAGCCTGGATGAGGACAGCAATTGGCCAAGCCAACAAAAGTAGCAAAAGTCCGCTCGCTAGGCCGCGTAGCACCTGCAATGTCTGTGCAGTCGCCTGCACAATCGGATCGTCACCATTGGGTGATTGGATGAGGAACCGATCAGTCCCAAGATTGCTCGTCATTTCAACAAGTGACATCGCCATCGCCAAAGATGCGGCCACCCCGAAGTCTTCAACCGAAAGGTAACGGGCAATTAGGAAGTTTCTAACAAGACCGCAGACGGAACCAATTAGTAGCCCAAAGCTCAGTATTGTGGCGTTAGAAAACAGCTGGGGCTCCAACGGCTAGGAGTTTTCTTGAGAACAGGAGAGAAGGCGGTCTGCTATGACCTGCAGCTGCTGCTCGGCCGCTTCCTTCACAGACGGCAAACATTCGGAAATCTTTTTTCTTGATTCGACTCTGTGGCGAAGGGATTGAATAGTGCATTCAATTAGTTCTGCTGTGCTCAATTGACGAGGATCGAATACCTGATCACCTGCACCGCACAACTCAAAAACCCCTCGTGCCTTATCAGAATAAGCGATGGTGCAGGTGGGAACGAGAGAAGACAATGCCGCGATGGTGGCGTGCATCCGCGTTCCGCAAAACCAGTCCATCTGCGAGATCAACCATTTCACTTCACATTCGTCCAAAGAAGTCGGAGTAACCATGACTCGGTCGCCATAGCTTGCCTTGAACTTTTTGTGGATATCATCACAAGCCTGCGGATCTGACTCATAGCTGCCGTGGCTTGCCATGACATGAGGAACCAAAAAAATTCGACCGTCTGTCTCTTCTAATGCACGCTGGACAATTTGTTCAACCGCCTCGTGATAATTTGCCCGAAACCTGAATCGACGTTTCATAGCAGTCAAATCGTTGTAGATGAGCCCACTGACGTTCAGGCCAAAATTGGGGGATGAATCCGCCAACCATTCCGACAGCCTCTCCGGAAGCTGGGTCGGTTCTCGCGTTGGAAGCCCAAAAGCCACATCGACACCACATCGGTGATTGTCTGGATTGAATTGGTTGCCAAGCAAATCCGAGAGAATCTCGAAACTTCGGTGATCCCTCGCCCAAGCCATCTCAGCCCCTACTACGGCGCGGCGAGCCATCTCTCGCTTCTTCGGACAGGTGAAAGGCCCATAAGTTTGCGGTAGCAGGAACAGGGGAACTTGTCGCTGAATCGCGATAAGCTTTGGTTGCACGACACTGGAAAAACGCTTTGCCCCATAAAGATCGCTAAAACTATCACCTCCGGAAATATCGAGGACAGCGGTGGAGGAATCAATTTCACGAATGCCTGGGTTCAGAAAGGATCCTACGGTACCAAGTCCTGCAGCGATTTTCATCACATAAACGTTCTCTGAGCGATCGAACCTTTTTCCACCGCGCATTCCTCTGAGCTTGAGATCGAGCGTTGTCCCACAAGGAAGCTCGTGTTTTCGTTTTCGCAGTCCCAGACCACTATCAAATACCGTAATTTCAGCCGAGGGAAGGTGCTCGGCGAGACGCAGCGTCGAGGCGTAGAGCGCAGACACTCCTCGGTTGGCGGTGTCTGGGTCACAGCCCAGTACGGAAATTTTCACGGGATTGGCAACAGAGGGATTTCGGGATGCTTCAGAAAATCGCTGTTTGGTTTTCATGGTAAGAACGGGCATGGAATGCTGACCGATTTCTGATGCCTTTTCTATGCACTAGCCACAACCGCTATCGAAGGAACGGCCTGCTGAAGAAGAGTATTTGGCTGTTCATTGAACGTTACGTTGTAGGGGATCACAGCGTAACTATCACCTGCTCGCAGCACCAATGATCCACTCTCTTAATCACCTCATACAAGGGCCAGAAGGCTGTTCCGCTCGCTGAATCTCAGTTGAAGCAATGAATGCCTACAAAACGTTCACATTGAATGGCTTGCAAGTTAAAAGCCACCGGACACAGGTCTTTAAACACCCCGATGAATGAGAGTGAGATATGGAATACCCGATGATTTGAAAACCAAACTGAATTCGGAAATCTTCATTTGAGCATCCGAGTCGATCGAGGGTGCATAGGAAAGGGCTCGAGCGCATGCGCCGTTCTCGGAGTCAGTTTTTTATCTCAGCGTAAGATTTATGTTGCTGGCCAATGCATCAAGGACGAAATAAATGTTCGGAAACGCGGCGCCATTCCTTGTCTTGGGGACGGAATGTTGATCTTGCACTATTTTTGTATGGAGCCGACCAATTGGCAAAGCTACATTTTCCAGCAAAACAATGGGGGCACATCAGTTGGCGAAAAGAATAATTTCCAATTGCGAGGGAAAATGCCTTTCCTAACCTACATCCGCGCGGACTTCGCCCCCGTGGGTGACACCTCTCTCTTGATTTCGAGTTTACTCTAAGCAGCCAAGAATTTAATCCCAATTGTTTGCGGATTCCCTGCGAGATTGACGCACTCGGAATCCGCCATGACGCCAAACTGCTGAAGCATGGTTTTGACCTGGAAAACTCAGCCAACGCGACTGCATCTTTACTCGGCAGAAAAAGCTGGCCTACCCCATCCCGTCGATGCTTGCAGTGGACCAAATCAGATCCTAGGTGAGCAGGAACCGGCTTTTTCAAGAGGCAAAGCCTCCTTATGTCGGAGAAACCTCTCGTGAACGAGCGATAGACAAGGGTATCAACAGGCTCGCAGAAACAGTTTGCGAATCAACTACCGTTCATGATAAACCGTCGCAACCGGTCGATCAGTTCGGGAGATGCCGTCGACGCAATGCGGGGCGGCAAGTCGATGCGAGAGAGACTTTCCAGCTTCTCGAGAAGCTCAAACTCGTCTGCCGCAACTTCAATTCCAGGGTGGTTCGAAAGATGTCTTGCCGTTGCGAGTTGGTGGTCGTTACGAGTCTCGCTTCGAGCCGCATGCCGCGGCATCACTAAGATCGGCTTGCCATATTGAAGCGCTGTCAGAATAGAGCCCATTCCGGCATGAGCGACGAGCACGTTTGAGTTTTCAACGCACCGTTTAAACTCCTCAGGCTCCATGAATGCTGCGTATTCAAGATGTGCTGGCCGCAATTCGCTCGGTCCGATCTGCGCGAAGATCTCTGCCTGAGGATTCCGTCCCGCCCATCTGTCTACTGCGGAGACTAGTCGATCGAACGGCATTTGGTATCCAACGGTAACGAAAATCAAAGCACACTCCCAGAATATTCCACATCGCTCGAATCAGCGACGTGCTGCCATTGCGATAGGAAGAGGGATGCGCTTGAGCGAACTTGCTTTCCTGAAAGAGAAAGTTCTTCCGCATTTGCGATGGAATCAATCCAGCAGGTCCGAGCACCGATCCAGCGTCCAAACCGGATGGCGAAATAACCAGGGGCCGCGCCGGTGGAGATGACTACGTCGGGCCGGACCAAAATAACGATCATCAGGATTCGGACGGCCATGGTCATAAGGCCCAGCTTATTCCATCGCGTCGCATCGGGAATCACTCGAAAGTGTTCGCCGGCGACATCCGAACGATAAGTCGCTCTCACGGTCACATAGGTGACTTCGTTGCCCTCAAACGCGGGTCGAAGGCGCAGGAGTTGCACCCAGTGACCTCCACCGGAGGCGACGGCAAGGACTTTCACTGGCCGCTGTTTCGAGGATCTCATCAGGCAATGCTCCGTCTGGACTCGGGGACTGGTGCGATCTTCCACTCACGGTCGCGGGCGAGATCAAGCAAAGCGATGGTAAGTTCGCGCACAAACCTTTCACGCTCCTCTGAATCGGGCCCAGTCCTTTGGTGGTCATGCATAAGAATCACGCCGCCTCCCTCAGCTTCCACACGATCGACCACAGCTTGAACTAATGGAAGCTCCGGAAACGTATCACCACTAGCAATGGTCCAAGTAGAGATGCCTAGACCGCGAATTCGAGCCGCTATCAGGCTAACCAGGTTCAGCTTACCGAAGGGGGGCCGGTAAGTGGCCAACGGGTCTGTTGTGGCGTGAGTGACATCTGGTATTTGTGCCGTGTCGAACCAGGAAGCAATCGGGAGTGAATGCCATTGATTGAGATGCTTCTGAGAATGCCAGGCGATTTCGTGTCCTGCTCCCGCGATGCGATTGAGAACCTCCGGATACATTTCTGCCGAACGTCCAATCACAAAGAAAGTCGCAGTCGCCCCCCGCTGAGCCAGAATATTTAAGATGCGATCAGTTTGGAGAGGGCTCGGCCCATCGTCATAAGTCAGTGCAAGACGCCCGGACCCACGCAGCGAAGCGGCTCGACGATCGGCAAGAAGCCGCGCAACAACGCCGGTACCGAAGTACATGCAAAAAAGGGTACCTGCGAGGGCGGAGATAATAGCAGTCTCTAGCATGCTGATCGTCTTGAAAAGATTAGGCACGTATATTCTGCCTGAACTTACGCGTCTTTTCCACTTCCAAGTTTAAGATTTCTTGGTTGATGCACTCGGCGAGGAAGCGTCTTGAGACTAACAACAGATCTTAGAGCGATTTTGTTATGAACACCGACGACATTCCTTCGGCAGATTGATGGGACTTCCTCAACCCGACAAATTCAGACCACTCTGCCGATCCGACGCATGCTCGTCGACCTGGGCGAATGAGTTTTGAATTCGCATCGCATCGCATCGCATCCGCATCCGCACTCAAGCACGGAGGGCATGCTGAGACCACACCGTGCGAGTGGGTCATAGGAATAACCCGGAGAGTAATCTGCATGCAGTCACTCGAGACCGTCAGGACAGCAAGTTCGCTCTGCGGTAAGAGCAAAATCTCCCATCTAAGATGAATTCATGCGATCGCTGACGGACCTACCGCTGCTTGCCGGTTCTTCGTAGGGCTCTACCCGAATTGGCTTGCGGAGCTTCTTGCTGAAGACTCTTTTTACTGTGCCATAAAAGCTCTGGCTTTTCTGCCGAAAAGTGAGCTTACTGAGCCAAAAATGAAACATTCGGAAACCAACGAACCGTGGGGCGGCCGCACCAAGAAGCTTGCAAACCAAGATACGTGCCCAGATCATTCCACGAGTTGCAAGTAAATTCTCCTGAGAAGCGGGAAGCGTCCAGGGCTCCACCGACTCAGCTACCAAATATCCTGCGTCAATCGCACCTGCAAGTACCTCACGCCCCCGGGCGGTTCTCGCGAGTATCAGCGACTTACCAGGATCGTTCGAATCTTGTGGACGATACCACGGATCTCCTACTGCGATATCCGCGAGCTCACCGGTGTGATCTGCACACACGTAACAACGCCACTGTCGATACCTCTGTAGTTTTCCCCAGCTCTCTTCATAGGTCAATTCGGCGGATTGCTCCTTGCCGCTGGCATCACTCCAAACGGCCCGCGCCAGACCAGGCCAACCACGACCGCGATAACGCAACTCGTTGACGGACATGGGATCAGCGACCCCCATCTCATGCAACATGTCCAGGGTACCTTGAGTCGAGGGAACGCCTGCACAGAAGAAGGCAATGTTGAGTCCAAGTTTTTCCTTTAACTTCGGTCGAAGATTAGCGGCATCTCGCGTAGCCGCAGCATCACAGGGCTTACCGATGAAGACGCAAGGTGCTGGAGCTTGCTCAATTTGATCGAGTGCATCACAAGGACTTGCCGGCGCATACCGCGAACCGGCGCCCGAGATCAGCTCTTCTTTATTTTGACTCATCGCTGTACGGTTGAGAAACGGAACGTCGTCGCGTCTCTTGACATGAAGCGCGCCGTGCATTCCGAGCCGCTCGATACAGTAAAGCGCGAGGGCCGATGCCGCGCCGCCACTCGATCCGTGAAAACGAATGTCTGCATCAACAGCGTACCCCTCAACCATCTCATAGATGGGCCCCCATGCCGGAACGAGTTCTTCGATGAGTTCGGGGTCTTCGGAATTAAACGTATGAGTCAGCCCTTTACCGGGACAGGCCGTCGATGCATCCGAGAGACCGTCAAGGTCCGCTTCGGGTTGAACGATTGGGCGACGCCCTAACTTTATATCATCGACCATCTGAATCGCGTCTGGAGCAAGATAGGCGCAAACACCGCAGCCAGTACACATTTGGGTCTCGACGATTTTCTGAATTTTATTCACTTCACTTACCCACCTATCAATACGTGGCTGACTTGCTCCGAGCTCCTAAAAACCCAAAGGGTGCTACTCTGCTTGAGAATTCGTTTCGTAGTACCTTCAGCTTTGGCCTAAGCTTTAGCCAAGAAAATAGTCTGCTGCGACGACCTCACTCGAATTGACAACGATCATAAAAGTGTGATGACATTTGTCAGAAGCGTACATCTACATCTCACACGAAAACGTAATCTGACAAGATTGAAAGGCTGAAGTTCTATCCGCATTTAGAATCGAAGCGGAGTCGTTTAAGTGAGTCCTCGAAACGGCAGTGTAAAAGCAGCTTCGCGCCACAACGGCACTCATTTTTGGTACGACATCGATTACTATTTTCAACCGGCAATAACCGCTCAACACAATGGTTCTAGCG
>JAYZAR010000196.1:0-5596 GCA_036339635.1 Planctomycetota bacterium
TGCTCTGATTTCACTGATTCGACCATCGCGGGTTTTACTCGCACTGGACGGTTCGCCCCAGGATGAAACGAGCGTCGACGCTGCCAATTACTTGCGGGAACGATTCGACACCGAAACACTGGTGCTTGATGCTCGCGAAAATGCCCCAACCGATCAGAACGACTTGGCGATTTCACGAGCCGATGAAATTTCAGGCGGCCGTCCAATCCAAAGAGAAGGTGAAGAATCATACAACTCGATACTGACTGCTCTGAAACAGCATGCTGTCGACTTGGTGATTGTGCCATGTCCTTTCGGGCGGCCACTTGAGGACGTTGGCACCGACAGCGCAGGTACCGTGATCGACGTGCTTCTTTCTCGCTGCCCCAAAGCATTGCTCGTGATTCGTCGCGATGACCAACGTCTGAGCGAGTGTGCCGATCGCGTTTCAATGATTGTTGGTGATGAATGCGAAATGGAGCACCGTGCGGCCGCTTGGGCACTGGGACTCGCTGCTGAAGGTGCCGATATCACATTGAATCTGGTCATTGAGCAAGAACAGTTCGAGAACATTCGTGCGATTCTGGAAGCAATCCAACCCGAAACGCAATTCGAGCCCGAGCAATTCAGCGAAGCCTTAGCCAAATCTCACCAAACACTGCATGGTGGAATGGCCAAGACGGCGACATCCATGGGACTGAATTACCAATTGCGTCCAATCGCAGGTGAACTTGCCCCTCCCAATCCAATGCGAGAATCAAGCAAGATGATGTTGGTGATCCCTCTCGAAGTCGATGACCGATTCGAGCAAGGATTTGCCCAAGACCGGATTCGGCGAAGTCCTCATCCGGTCCTAGTCGTCCCAGGCCACGTTTCCGAAGACGCAAGTTAGCGGTAACCGATGACCTCGTTTGCGATCGAACCGATCTACGGCTCACTGCTGCTGGCGACGCTGTCGTCCGCTGCGATGATCGCAGTCATTTCGCTGGTCACGCCTCCGACTCAGAACCCGAACCACCGCCGTTGGCTGCTCGGACTTCGTTGGCTGGCAGCAATCGTGCTCTTGTTGGCATTGTTTCGTCCTGCGTTCTTACGCACCGATAACCGTCTCACCGAAGCTGCTTTGATCGTCGCTGCTGATACGTCACGCAGCATGACACTGCCCGATGGAGATGGACAAAGTCGCTGGGAAACCCAAGCTGAAACCTGGGCCAAACTATCACGGGCCATCATGGGCATGGACGAAACTCTCGGACTACGATTGGTCGCCTACGATCAGACGGCACAAAGAATTGCCAATGCGACACCCGAAGCGTTAGAAAATGAATCGCCCGAGGGAGAATTGACGGATCTTTCGGCAGCAGCCTTGTCAGCGATTCAAGCCGCCGAGGGTCAACCAATTGCAGGTGTGGTGCTGATGGGCGATGGCACCCAAACCGCGCCAGTGCGTGGAACAGGCGCACAACGCGTTATTGAAACACTTGATTCGCTAGGAGTCCCGCTTTGGTCAGTCCCAATCGGGCCTGCGGGCGGTGCGTCGGCTTCACGAGATGTGTCGGTGGATGCTTTGGCGGAAAGTTTCCAAATGTTCGCCGGTAATGAAGTGGATGTTGACTTTCAAGTTCTCACACGTGGGTTGGTTGGGGTCGAAATCCCAGTGCGTTTGTCGTGGCTTGACACTGAAGGAAATGTCACCGAGTTTGCCACCCGCAACGTGGTTTCCGACAAAGCGAGTGATGTGACCGCGGTAACGGTTCCGGTTCGTGCTCCCGCACCGGGGACTTACCGATTACGGGTGGAAGCCGACACACAGGATGGCGAATTAGTCAGCACAAACAATACACAAGTCGCGTTTGTTGACGTTCGTGAAGGGGGAGGGCGGATTCTATATCTGGAAGGGTCTCCAAGATTAGAACAGACCTTCTTGCGCCGATCGCTACGACGTTTTCCGGATCTAGACCTGACCTTCCGCTGGATTCCCATCGATACTCGCGACCGGTGGCCAATCGACCTTGCAGATGCCTTTGAACCAGGCAAATACGATATTTACATTTTGGGCGATTTAGATGCCACAGCCTTAGGCAATCAACAGCTAAATCAATTGGCAGAAACCGTTGGCGATGGTGCAGGTTTGGTGATGCTCGGCGGATACCACAGTTTTGGTTCCGGCGGTTATGCCGACTCACCCCTCGAACGCGTCTTGCCAGTCGAACTGGATCGCTCCCAACGTCGCACCGTCGGTGACGTCGAGCAAGAGACCGGTGACCAGATCGAGGGCCCGTTGGCGGTCAAGTTAGCACGGCAACATCCAATTCTTGAAATGGGTGGCGATGATCCGGCAACACTTTGGCCGACGCTCACGCCATTGCTGGGCGCGAACCGATTGAGTGGTCCCAAAGTCGCTCCCGGTGTTCAAGTACTACTCGAAACCGAGCAGAATCAACCCTTGCTGGTCATCGGTGGATACGGTCGCGGACGGACTGCCGCGGTCGCTATGGATTCGACTTGGCGATGGTGGCGCGGCGGGAACAACGAAATCCACCGTCGTTTTTGGCGGCAACTTGTGCGGTGGGTATTGGGTCGGGAAGAAACAAACAGCCAACTGATCCAAGTTGAAATGGATGCTCGCAGATTTTCGTCTGCCAATCTGCCATCCTTTCAAGCAGGTGTCCAAGTAATGAGCAATGGATCAGCGGCCGGCCTTACTTTGATGGCCGAGATCATTGATGAATCAGGAAACACCAAACCGGTTACCAGCAGTGCACAATCGACAAGTGAAGGCACCGGACTGTCTACCAACGCATCGATTCGCGGGACCATCCCCAAACTGCCGCCAGGATTTTATCGCCTACGTGTTCGCCCAGAACCGAGCAGTGAAGCGTTGCCGGCTACCGAGATGGCGTTTCAAGTCATTGATGAAAGTCGTGAGTTAGCGCTGCCAATGGCCGATCCGGTCTATCTGCAGCAATTGGCTGAACTGACTGTCAATCATGGTGGCGGTGCGTTCACGCCAGACGAAATCGATCAATTAATCGAAACGATTCAACAGCGTCGCCAGCGAGCAGAAACACCAGTCGTCGAAAAACATCGACTTGGCGATGGTCCCTTCAGTGGCTGGATGCTCTTCTTGTTATTTGCCGGTGCCTTGTCGACCGAGTGGTATTTACGAAGGCAGTGGGGCTTAGCATAGCGATCGTGCAATGCTGAAACGGTAAACTCTGAGGCTCCGCACACGAACAGCCCACAAATTCAAAATCTGGCTGAATCGACAAATACGCTGCAGTCTAGAAACCGGCTGCATTGTGCAATTCCGACAATTCACTGGCGGGTATCTTTTGCACTTCTCGATCGTAGGTCATCAGTCCGTTGACTTCCCCTTCGACATCGGTCGTTTGCGTGTAGACCCCGGCAGCTACCCCGCGCCGCCGCAATTTCATCAAAGTCTCAAATGACTTCCGATACCTTGCTTGATAGGCTTCTTGAGATGTTGGCAGATCGCCATATCCCCAATTCCGCATGGCAGGATTCCATTGGTGACCTTCGACAACCCAGCCATGCCCACCAAACTCGCCAACAACCTTGACGTAATTTTTAAATCGCAGATCTTCGAACGGAAACATCGGTTCTGGGTAGTTGTGGCGATCCACCACATCGCCGACCGGAAAAAAGTTACCTCCACTAGCGATGTTGACCAGTCGTGAGACATCTAAATTTTCGACGGCCTGACCGACCCGAATCGTTTCATGTTGGCCCCAACGTTCGTTGAACGGTACCCACATGACGATCGAAGGATGATTTCGCAGGTTGCCGATCATTGCCCGCAGTTCTTTCATGAACTGCATGTGTTGATCCTTGGGCCACTGATCCTCCACCGGGTTTGCCGCTAACTTGCTCCAAAAAGGGCGTCCCCCTGTGCTTGGCATATCTTGCCAAACCATTATCCCGATTTTGTCACAGTACGCATAGAATCGGCGCGGCTCAATCTTGATGTGCTTGCGAACCATATTGAATCCAGACTGTTTCAAATAATCGACATCAAACCGCATCGCTTCATCACTCGGAGGTGTTAGTAAACCATCCGGCCACCATCCCTGATCTAGGGGTCCGTAGTGAAATACAACCCTGCCATTGAGTGTCATGCGGAGCTGTCCCGCAGATCCTCGCTCAACCCCAACCTCGCGCATTGCGGCATAAGACTCCACTCGATCGACGACAGCACCCTGACCGTCGAGCAATTCCATCGTGATCTCATACAAGTGCGGTGTCTCAGGTGTCCAAAGCTGAGGCTTGGGAATCCGAACACTTAACGCAGCATCGGCGAGATTCACGAGACGGCCATCTTTGCTTACCGTGATTCGCAGCTGTTCATCCTCCATCGGTGGTCCACCCAGCGTTGGCAAAACCCTTAAGGTTCCTTCCCCGATCCGAGGCTTCATTTTGACCATCGCAATGTGGCGTTGTGGAACATCTTCGATCCACACCGTCTGCCAGATCCCAGAGACTCGAGTGTAGTAGATTCCCCTCGGTTCTAGCGTCTGCTTGCCAAGCGTCTGTTCCGGCGCGGTCCGGTCAATGACGTGAACTAGCAACTCGTTTTCGCCATCTCGAATCGCATCCGTCATATCAAACTTGAAAGGATCACTGCTGCCGATGTGATGTCCCAGCAAGGTTCCATTGACAAAAACTTTGCACTCGTAGTCGACTGCTTCAAATAGCAGATGCGCCCGGTGGCCAGCCGGGGTCTGATGCTTAAAAATTCGCCGATACCACAGCGATTCGCTTGGATCGAGCAGGTGACCGACACCACTTAGGGAAGATTCAATGGCAAACGGCACCAAGATTTTCCCCTGGAACTCGCTCGGCTTGGCTGTGCCCTTGGTCACGGCGTAGTCCCACAATCCGTTCAGATTCACCCACTGGGTGCGGCGGAACTGTGGCCTTGGATACTCCTGCCAAGCATTCTCAGGGGTCACTTGCTTTCCCCACCGTGTTAACATTTTGTCTTGCGGCGGTTCCCATTGCCCAAAGAGGGGCGAGACCATCAGCAGTGCGAGTAATAAACCGCCAAATTTCACAGCTAAACCTTTTCGAATGCGGGTTTTGATTGGCTTGTTCATTGGGAAGGCATCACTTGCTTCGGTTGCGGCGCAGTTGACCACAAGCTGCATCGATGTCACTTCCCTTGCGTTGCCGAAACTTAACATTCACGCCGCCCGCTTCCAGCACTTCGCGAAACCGTGCGATCGAGCGTGACGAAGGCGTTTGATATGGTAATCCCTCGACCGGATTGTACGGAATCACATTCAACAGAACGTTGCGATGACTTAATAACTGCTGCAACTCCTTGGCATGTTCAACCGAATCATTCAACCCACCCAACAGCACGTACTCGAAAGTTAGACGCCGTCCATTGGAGGCAAAGTACCGGTCGGCAGCATCCAACACAGACTGCATTCCGACTTGCTTGTTGACCGGCACAAGTTCACTGCGTAATTCCTCATTGGGTGCATGCAAACTGACCGCCAAGTTGTACGGGACACCTGTTCTGGCTAGACGGTCGATTGCTTTCGGAAGTCCCACTGTACTGATAGTGATTCGACGGGGACTGATACCCAGC
>JAYZAR010000197.1:0-13831 GCA_036339635.1 Planctomycetota bacterium
ACCGGTTCCCAGACTACTTAGCACGACCCCCGCGTTGGCTAACCCGAAGGCGCCTAGGAAGAATTCGACTGGTGTTTTCCAGAAGTGTTCAAACGCATTCAGGGTATCATCACGTTGGCTTTCCCCTGCTGCGAATAGACCCAAGTCGGTATGTGCATGCGGTAGCATCGGAATAATCGGTACCAATCCTAACGCGGGGTGGACGTTTGCTTGGAAAAAGCTCCACCAGCAAGCGATGCCAGGTCCCAGCAAATAGGCCCAATGCGATTGGATGCCAGAACGTCGCATGATCCATGCCAAGGCCATTGCACCGACGGTCAGCAACAGCCAGAGCGGGACGATTGGGTTGGTCGGATAAACGACTGCCAGAATCAGCAAGCCAGCAGCATCGTCAGCGATGGCCAAGAGTAGAAGGAACGCGATCGCCGGATGTCCAGTGCCAAAAATAATGCGGGCAATCAGATAGCTAAAAGCAATGTCGGTGGCACACGGGACGGCCCAGCCGCGACCCAAATCGGCATGCGTCCCCGTGAGATACGATCCAGCAACATAAATCAATGCTGGGCCAAAGATTCCCCCGGCGGTTGCCAGCAAGGGCGTCGCTGCTTTTCGCGGATTTGCCAAGGCTCCGCCTGGTAATAGTGATTCCCAGACTTCCTTCGCTGCGATCGCGAAGAACAAGGCCATCAAAATATCATTGATGATGAAATGAATGGATAGTCCATGATGCCCCGCGTGCTCCTCACCGTCGTCGGCGTGCGTTTCACCCGCATGGTCACTCTCTTGCCCATCCTCTGTGATGCCGATGTCGCCTTGCCCAGTCGCGGTCTGGTCGGTTGTGGCTTCGCCGGTCGAAATCTCGTCAGTGGCTGCTGGGGGCGCGTGTCCTTCCGCGGCATGGACTGAGTCATGCTCACTCCACAGCGAGGTCACATCGTAGTGGACGAAGTGGTTGTAGCTCGCAGTATCCAGGTTGGCCCAGATGAGAGCAGCTACCGCTCCAGCGACTAATAAGAATGAATTATCAATCAGCGTGCGAACAATTCCGCGATTGCCGGTTTGCGACGACATTTTCCCGTGCCCGGCCCATCGAAGGGCCACAAAAAGGATGTTGGATGCGTTAGTCCCGTTCGTAACGACGCTACTAAGTCGAAATATAGTGCCTCATTGAGAAACTGATGAGGGCACTTTCAGACGAGCAGCTCAGAGAAATCACGGCGATGCTCACAATGCTGGCAATTTAGCGGGCAAAGACGGTTATTCCGCGTCTTGCGAAAGTTTTCGATTCGCGACTGCAATTTGATTTTTTGGAGAGAAACCAGCTTGATGGAAGAAGGGTAATTCTGACCTGCGAATACGGCTTTATTCTGGGAGGGGGCAAATTTCTTGATGCACGCCCAACCACTCTGTGTGTGTTAGAGCGGACCTGATCTATGATCGGGCCCACTCTACCGAACATGCCGCATTCCTTTCCGGTTCTGTTTTCTACCGAATGCTAAGACCTGGGTTGTGGAGCATTGCTTGGTGCAACCAGGGGTATCTAGAAAGGTGATCAGCGCGTGGCGGTCTGATAGCGATAGATTCAAGAAGCGGTCGCGGGTTCCCGAGGCTTCTCCATCGTGCATCGTGATTGCTTCCAGGAGCGTCTCTGCCCGTCCGTCATGCATGTACGGCGCCGAATCAGCGACTCCCCAAAGCGGGGGGGTTCGCCATTCCTGGTTGAAGCGTGTCGGTTCATAGTGCAATCGGATGTAGGCACGCACAGACAGCTTCTCCTCAGAGATTTGTCGGCGACCATCTGATAGAACTTGCTCCTCGGTTTCAGAGCCGATTTGTTCGTTTATCAAGTCGATGAAATTGAGTTTTCGGGAAGGATACTCGGGTGCGACGAATTTGTAATTACGAGTTGGTTTCCGCGTTTGGCGGCGGTTCGCCGTTGAAAAGGATTCGCGATTGATGGGAATCGCATTTGTTTCGATCGTGGTTGTAGCTCCGTAATAGCCACCCATCGATCCGGGACTGTTTTCAGTCATCACCGACGCGGTGTAATCGTGTCTGACAATGGGTGTTCGCCGTACCACGTAGGGTTCGACATGATTCAGATCAATCAATTCATATCCCATTTCGTGTAGCAGCAGATCGCTGTAGATTCCCCGGACAACACCGAGATCGGGGACATGGCAAACGGCACAGCCGACACTGTTAAAAACCTGCTCACCCCGACTGACCTCTGCGCGTTCATCACTTGTGTCAGGAATTCTTTGCGTGGGAACGGGAAGTGCTGAAACAAAATCATGCATCGCTCGGATTTGGGCATCAGTGATGTCGATCGTCGGATTGCGATATTCACGATTTAGCGGATCTTTTGGTTGCGGTTTACGCCGTGTTTCCAGACTAAGCTCGTTCGAGCAGGCTTGATCGATAAATTCGACGAGTGAGCCAACATTACCACGCCAGCCGAATTTACCGATCCTCCCATCTGTTAACGAGGCTGGGCGGCCACTGATTTCAGGATGTGTTTTTTGAAGTTTTGTTAGAGCCATCAGCTGTTCATCAGTCACGGCATCAATGATGCCCGCACCAAACAGTGAAGTCGTGTTGCGCTGAAACAGCCTCGCTCGGAGTGTGATTTCATGACGATCATTTTTGTAATTGAATAGGATGGGTGTAGCGTAGGAATGGCGAACTTCCGCAGCATCGGCTGACCCACCAAAATCACTTCGTACGGTTGGCACATGCTGATACAAAATATCATTCAGGTGGCGAAGACCAGATGATCCACCGCGGTGAGGGATCGTGAACGTATTGACCACCGAACCATTCAGTTGAACAAACCCAGGGTGGAACTTACTAACCATCGATGCGATGACATCGTTGTCCACGTTGTGCCGTTTGATGTTCATGGATTCAATGCCGATCGTATTAGCATTGAATTCAGCAGCCCCGCCACCACCAACACCGCCTTGGTTATGACAGGCGACGCATGATTGTCCGTTGAACATCGGACCCAATCCATCACCGCCCAGTCGCGGGTCTTTGACGGGCCATTCGCGTTCGAATAATTCCTGTCCTACCTGGATAGTTTCAGGGGAGACGGCGTGTAGTAATGCATTGCCGCACAAAGTTGTCACAGCAAGCATCGAATAGAATAGTCGTGTCAGCATTGGAAATACCTCTAACGATTAGGGCCCTCAACTGCGGCCGTTTTAAGACGAGAGCGGTTTAGCATGCTGGCGAATCTTCCGGGCGGATCATTTTCCCGGATCGTGGCGTAGGTTGATGCATTCCGATCCAGCATGATGTAGCGAATGGGCGAAGATGCCAAGACATCGATTGGGCGCAGTTGAAGCAGGCTAGCAAGTTGTTGATAATCAACCATCCGGTAGGGATGTGTGACCACTTGCTCATGAATTTTTGCCAAGCCTTGCCACGCCTGTCGTTTGTTGCTGGTGGCCATCGCAATGAAGTCGCTTGACGTGTTGGGCCAATGACCAAGACAACGGAGGTCGATAGTAGTTGCTCAGTGATCCAAGTTTGCAGATTGCTAGTATCTGCATCTGCTGTGATGGGTGGGAAGCCCCACACGCTTTGCACAAGTCCGCGCCAATGATCGATCAGGTTGAAGCTTGCGATGAACGGTGTCAGTACGTCGCACCATGAAAGTCTAGCTTGTGGATGTTGTTCCAAGACCACGAGTCGCCGCCGATCGTTTGCATCATTCAATCCAAACCGTAGTCGTACGTCAATTTCGTAGGAGGGCTTAAGCGTCGCGTCCAATTCCAGGATTCTTTCAGCCGTTGGGTCGAGATCCATAACGCGGATTGGCTGTCCCGGCTTGGCATCGAAGGCAAGGGTGACTTCGTGGAGAGTGTTGCGCCACAATCGGTCCAGTCGAGGCTGGTTTCGATCGATCAACGCGTGAACCAAACCGTGATGGGTGAGTTCAGGATCGAGGGAAAGCGTTTGGTTAACATCTTGAGCATCCTCGATCATCGTCAGTAGTTGATCCATATCGGGCACGCCAACACAGAAGGCGAGTAGGCGATATCGGGTGTCGCACAAAAACACGATTGCACGGCGTGGCTGATTGCTTGATGATCCCCCAGTGAGTTCCGGCGGTAACCCAGCTGATAAAGCTTGAAGTGAAAGCTTGTCGCTCAAGTCGGGACGAACTTTTAACGCTTTGCCAATCGCTTTTGCGATTAAATGCCCGCACCACATGGGCGGCTCTTCAATGACAACTTCACCCCCGATTTGCTTTGTGTCGGATTTCGGCTGCGACTGGGGAGTTGCTTTGGATTGAAACGGATCATCATTGGTGATTACCAACAAGACCATCTGTGAGTCATCGACCGTCGACGAGATCGCGCCGAAGGGCTCGACCCATTGAAGAGGGATTTCCGGCTCAAGGTTCTGTGAAAAACCTTCGGTGGACAAGAATCGAAGAATCAAAATGGCGATGAACCGCATGGGCCTGCCACGTTTTTGCGAGTGCGAACGTACTCGTTACCCCCGCCAAACTAGAGCTTTTTACGAGCTAAGTCAAATGATTATTTGTTTGCCAAGCTCTGTGAGACAAAGGCAAGCTCACAGATTATCGGGAGGACCGTCCTTGAATCGCAGGTCGATAGGCGGCTCCGCCATTCTTGGGTAGGATCAGGTGAAATTTGTAGTTTTGCCGTGTTCCCCCTTTAACGCATACCGATGAACGAACTCGCCAGCTCTCACTCGAACCGTCGATTTGCTAGTCTCTCCACTGCCCCACCCGATGCTATCTTGGGATTGACGGAAGCTTTCTTGGCTGACACCCATCCTGAGAAGATGAATTTGTCGGTCGGCGTTTACAAAAATGCGAGCGGTCAAACGCCGATTTTGGATTGCGTCAAGGAAGCGGAGCGACGATTGGTCGAGGAGGAAAAAACCAAAGGCTACTTGCCAATTGATGGATTAGGGGAATATCGGGATCGGATCGCCGATCTCGTTTTCGCGGACTCAGTCGAGCGAGATCGTTTGGCGATTATGCAGGCGCCAGGCGGATCTGGGGCACTGCGAGTAGCAGCGGCATTTCTCGTTAGGCAGCTCTCGCCGATCAGGATTTGGATACCGACACCTACCTGGGCAAATCATGCGGCAGTTTTCGATTCCGAAGGATTACCAACCGAATCGTATCGCTATTTAAGCGCGGACAAAAAGTCGTTTGCCTTCGATGGTATGATCGAAGATCTGCAAAAAAATTCGAAGCCAGGTGACGCTGTCTTATTGCATGCTTGTTGCCATAACCCCACTGGTGTGGATCCAACCAGCGAACAATGGGAGCAAATTGCCACATTCCTGAGTGAAAAGCGTCTGCTACCGCTGATCGATTTTGCCTACCAGGGATTTGGCAAGGGATTGGAAGAAGATGCGGTTGGAGTTCGCGCGGTGATGCGGCATTGTCCCGAGGCGATTGTCTGCAATTCGTTCTCTAAAAATTTCGGTCTGTACAGTGAACGAGTTGGCGGATTATCCCTGGTCGCAGCTGATGCTTCGGAGGCAAAGGCAGCTCAGAGTCATCTGAAACGCGTTGTTCGTAGTAACTACAGTAACCCGCCCCGGCATGGTGCGGCGATTGTTGCGAAAATTGTTGGTGATTCATCTTTGACCAGCCTTTGGCATACCGAATTAGCGGGAATGCGGGATAGGATCCGTTCACTACGCCGCCAGTTCGTGGAGACGATGGCAAGGACGGGCGGCGGACATGATTTCTCGTTCTTGCTAGACCAGCACGGAATGTTTTCATTTAGTGGGTTGAATAAAATGCAAGTCGATCAGCTCAAGAATGATCACAGCATCTACATTGTCGGCAGCGGTCGAATCAATGTTGCTGGCATGAGCGAAGATCGAATGGACTCCTTATGCCAAGCGGTGGCAAAAGTGATCGAGAGTTAGTCGGGTCCGTCGACCAAGCGATCCGGGAATTGAATCGGCCGCAACGTTTCGTGGTCTAGCCGTTGGGTCGTGAGTATCCGATCAAACATCGCAACTGTTCGGGGCTTACTTTGCGGTGCGTTGTCGAATGGCTTCGGCCTCAGCCTTCGCGTCGAATCTGGGATTCCGCCGCGTAGGCACTGGGGCTCCAGTCCGATCACGCCAAGCGGCCATCATTTTTTGCAGTTCTTTTGTTTTGGCCGGATTCTGTTCAGCAAGGTTCGACGATTCGCCAATGTCATCACGCAGATTGTAAAGTTCTAGTCCTCCGTCCTCGAAGTACTCGTGCAATTTCCAATCTCCATACCGCATGATGCTGCAAGGACGGGTGCGGAATAGCGGATCGCGTTGCTGATCGATTCGAGCGTAGCTGTTCAAGTAAGCAGGGAAGTGCCAGTGGATCGCCCGGTCAGGTAACTCGCCGGTGCCTCGCAGGACTGGCATTAAACTCTCGCCGTCCAGATCTTGGTCGGTGGGTAGCTCCGCGCCGGTCATTTCGCAAAAAGTTGGATAGAGATCGATGTTGATCACCGGGACCTCAGAGGTCGATCCGGGCTTAACCATGCCGGGCCAGGTCACAAAAAATGGTTCGCGAATGCCGCCCTCGTAATAGGTTCCCTTGTAGCCTTTTAAGGGGCTCATCGAGGTGGCAGGTCCGTAGCCACCATTATCCGAGGTGAACACGATTGCTGTCTTGTCGTGCAAGCGGAGCTGTTTGAGTGATTCCATGATTCGACCGACACCTGCGTCGACGCTTTCGATCATTGCAGCCATCACCACGTCGTCGTGCAATTTTCCTTTTGGCTTTGATTTATATTTGGCAACTAGGTCGGGCCGACCTTGCAGCGGTGTGTGCACGGCGAAATGAGTGAGGTAAAGAAACCAGGATTGCTCATGATTGCGTTGGATGAATTCGATGGCTTCGTCCGTCAAACGGTCGGTCAGGTATTCATCTTTCGGGGCGTCTTGCAGACCCGGTGCTTGGGGGTGTGGCGGCCAATAACCGCGTGGGGGACTGCCACTTTTTGTGCCGGCGAAATTAAAGTCAAAACCGTAGGGCAGCGGATTCGGGCTTAAGTGCCATTTGCCGATGGTCGCTGTTCGGTATCCCGATGCGCGGATTTGGTGCGCCCAAGTGCGGATGTTTGTTGATAGCGTGTCGGTGCCGGGGACATGCTCAAGGCGACTATGCTTCGGATTACCTCGAAGCTTGGTGCCGACATTGTAGATTTCATGGCGCGGTGTGTATTGGCCCGATAGCAAGCAGGCGCGAGACGGGGCGCAATTGGCAGCACCCGCATACGCATTCGTAAAGATCATGCCCTCTTTGGCGAGAGCATCGATATTTGGGGTCTCATAAAAATCCGTCCCCATAAAACCGCAGTCTCGCCACCCATAGTCATCGAGGAAAATGAAGAGCACGTTGGGTTGCTGTGTCGTTGGCGTTTTGGCCAATGAAATGGATGCCGACAAATGCAGCCAACAAACCGAGACCATGAAAAATCGCATCGTGAAGCTCCGCGCGGGGTAACTGCAAAGACGCCGCTGGCTGGACATGACCCCAGGCTAACAATAACTACCCGTCAATTGAAAGAAATCAGGCCAGTATTTCGTGCACGATCCGCGATTCTTCCACGCCGGTCAAGCGTTGATCCAAACCCTTAAACGGGTAAGTAAACCGTTGGTGGTCGATACCGAGTTGGTGCAAAATCGTGGCATTCAGATCTCGGATATGGACTGGATCCTCTACGATGTTGTAGCTGAAATCATCTGTTTCCCCATGCACTGCTCCGCCCTGGACTCCACCCCCCGCCATCCAGATGCTAAAGCACTTGGGGTGATGGTCTCGCCCGTAATTCGTTTTGCTAAGTGCGCCTTGGCAGTAGACGGTGCGGCCAAATTCGCCACCCCAGATCACCAGCGTATCGTCCAGCATTCCACGTTGTCTCAAATCCGTCAGCAATCCTGCGCTCGGCTGATCAACGTCAAGGCATTGATTGGGAAGATCTTTCGGCAGAGCGCCATGTTGATCCCAGCCACGATGAAAAATTTGTGTAAACCTGACACCCCTTTCAGCCATTCGCCGCGCCATCAGGCACGAATTTGCGAATGTTCCTGGATTGGTGACGTTTGGGCCATAAAGATCAAGCACATGTTGAGGTTCGTCGCTAATGTCCGCTAGGTCTGGAACGCTTGTTTGCATTCGAAAGGCCATCTCATACTGTGCAATCCGAGCGTTCGTTTCGGGATCGCCCCACCGTTCGGCCGTCGATCGATTTAACTCGGCAAGGCTATCAAGCATACGGCGGCGAACTATGCTATCGATGCCATCAGGATTGGACAGAAACAATACCTTATCTCCGCTGCTTCTAAGTGCGACTCCTTGATACTTGCTTGGCAAAAAACCACTACCCCACAGGCGGTTGTACAAAGCTTGAGCCTGCTTGCGGCCGGTCCAAGTGGCGGTCATGACCATGAAGGCGGGTAAATTCTCGTTTTCGGTACCGAGGCCGTAGCTTAGCCAGGACCCGAGACTTGCTTTTCCGGGAAGTTGATCGCCGGTGCAAATGTACGTGATCGCAGGGTCGTGATTGATCGCCTCGGTGTACATCGATTTTACCAGGGCTATGTCATCCACTTTGGTTGACATATGTGGCAGCAGTTCACTGACCATTGTGCCCGCCTGTCCTTGCGGTGCGAATTTATAAATGCTGGGAGCGATCGGGAATCTTGTTTGTCCGCTGGTCATCGTGGTCAGACGCTGACCTTGACGGATTGAGTCGGGCAAATCCTTGTCGAACCACTCTTCCATCTTCGGTTTGTGATCCCACATATCCATTTGGCTTGGCGCCCCCGACATGAATAGGTAGATCGCACGTCTTGCCTTGGGTTGGAAGTGTGGTAGTTCTGGGCGTCCGCCGGCGCGAGTCGTATCTAGACCTCCATCCTTTGCTGAACCATCTTTGCTCTGTAAGGTCGCCAAGGCGGCAGCCCCCAAGCCGACTGCTGTTTGAGAAAGCAAGGAGCGCCGGGTGAAGGCGGCGTGATGTGGGTGGTCTAGCATCTGGGGTTTCTGCCTATTTCGTTACCACTTCATCAAGATTCAATAGTGTGCTGGCCAGGATGGTCCACGCCGCCGATTTATCCTCTGACGTGCCACTTAAGCTGGTTGCTAAATCTGGATGAGCATGAAAGTAGTCGGTTAAGTCGTCGAGTAACGAGATCAGTTCGACTTGTTCGGTCGGTGTTGGTGGCCTCGCCGTGACTGTTTCAAATAACCAAACAATGCGAGCCTCAGCCGATGACACATTTGGCTCCGAAAGTGCTCGGTTAGCCAAATGCCGAGCAGCTTCGACATACTGCTTTTCATTCATTAGCAGGAGTGCTTGCATCGGTGTATTGGTGCGTTCACGCCTCGCGGTGCACGATTCACGACTCGGTGCGTCGAAAGTCGACATTTGCGGCGGCGGCGAAGTTCTTTTCCAGAAGGTGTAGACGCTGCGGCGGTAAATTTTTTCACCGCTGTCACCCCGGAACCGGACTGTGTTGCTGCCGGAATAACCAACTGCTGCCCAAAGTCCATCCGGTTGGGGTGGTTTCACACTTGGACCGCCACGTTGATCGATCAAAAGTCCACTGAGGGCTAAGGCTTGATCCCGCAAGACTTCCGCGTCCAGACGGTGTCGGGGGCCGCGAACAAGTAGTCGATTATCTGGATCGATTTGCCGCATGACTTCGGTGACTTTTGCCGACCGCTGATAGGCATCGCTCATGACCATCATTTTCAACAGTCGCTTGACATCCCAGCCATTTTCAAGGAAATCGACAGCTAACCAGTCCAGCAATTCAGGATGGCTGGGCGGTTCACCTTGGCTGCCAAAGTCCTCACTGGTTTTCACCAGGCCGGTCCCGAATACCTGTTGCCAAAAACGGTTAACGGCGACTCGCGCAGTCAAAGGATGTCCCGTCTGCAATAGCCACTGTGCTAATCCGAGGCGGTTGACTGGGGCGTCATCTGGAAAGGGAGGCAAGAAGTCGGGCGTTCGCCGTGTCACCATCTCGCCCGGCTGGTCATATTGTCCACGTGTCAGAATTCGAGCTTCACGCGGCTTCGCCAGTTCTTTCCAAACCAAAGTCGTGGGGACGGAGTCTTGCAGTTTTTCGATTGCTTTCTGAGTTCCCTTTTCCTGATCGATCAGGGCTAACCAATCGGGGTGCAGGCAATACACCTTTCTGTAGAACGTCTGCAGCGATTGCTCATCTTCGCGAGTGCGGTCGGCCGCTGCGATCTCCAGTCGTTTTACTAACGCGGTCGGGATATCAATCGCGGGTGATCGGAACGCATAGGTTAGTTGGGATGGTCCACTGTGGTTTACGATTTTGAGGTAGAGGTCATTGGAGCCCTTTTTCAGCGGCAGTTGGTATTCGCGTTTGAGTGGGGCGTGTTCACGAGAGCCACGCAAGATTCCGATTTGTTTGCCATTGAGATACACGACGTGACCGTCGTTGTTGCCAAGCAGCAAAGTGATGTTGGTTGCGTTGGGTGATTCAATGCTCTGGTGAAACACAACCACTGAGGTGCGGTCATCGACGACCGGCAGCGGATTCACTGTGACTTGGTGGATGTCTTTGCGCTCTTCCCAGCGATAAGGCTGATCAAGATGGTTGAACACCTCGTCGACTTTGAATTCGGATTGTTGAGACGCGAACTTGCGACCGTAACCGGGGTCAGCACTTTCTACCTCGAATGGACCGATGGTGTGAATCGGGCCAAGTGTGATTCGTTTTGATTCGGGAACTTTTGGCGCGGAGTTTGTCAGTGACAATCGAATTTTCCGAAACTGATGCTTTTTGTGAATCGACTGAAACTTCAACTGCACTCGGATTTTCGCGTCCTCTCCATCAGCCAGCAACGAGGGGATGACAAACCAGGCGGTTCGGCCGCCTGGTTTTTGATGGCCACCCACCGCCCAACCTTGGCGTGGGTCTGTCTTGCCGTCGATCGCGTAAGTGACAGCGAACGGTCCATCGTTCTGTTCGACATCAGCAAATGCATGCGAAATCGGTGCCTTCAACCAGTTTCCCTCCGAAATAGCGTCAGTCGTTTCGACCACGATCTCACTGAGCACAACGTTGCCGTTGTCGGATAAGCCAACAAGTCCGTCTGGTTCGGTCACGAAGGCTTCGAGGACTAATGTTTGCCACTGGGTCCCGCTTGGTAAATCCGCAGTGAGGGTAATCGTATCCTTGTCGCTGACATTGCCAATGACTTCCAAGCTGCCATCTTCATGGTGTTTTAGTTCAGCGCCAGCATCCGAGGTCGATTGGTCAGTTGGGAGCACATAGGTTTCCGCGCTGGTCCCATCAACGAGTGTTTGCTCCCATTGTTGTTGTGCCGCGTCAATCGACGGCAGCGGTCCCTCTTTTTCTTCTTGTAACTGCAGCAGCGAGGATTGAAGGTCGGCCAGTTGTTGTTTTTGCTCATCACTAGGGACGCGGATGACCGGTGCATGATCTTTGATGTTCTGGTCCATTGCACTACCGTCCAGGCTATTGAAGAAAGCCAGCAACGAGAAGTAATCGCTTTGGGTCAATGGATCGAACTTGTGATCGTGACAAACAGCACACCCGGTTGTCATCCCAAGAAAGATTGTGCCAAAGGCATCGGTGCGATCAATGCAGTTCCGCGCAAAAACTTCGTCGTAGATCGAACCCCCTTCGTTCGTGGTGACGTTCAGACGATTAAAACCACTGGCAATCTTTTCTGAAACTCCGCCGTTCGCGATTAGATCGCCGGCTAATTGGTGCGTAATGAACTGATCGAACGGCAAGTTGTCATTGAACGCATCGATTACCCATTGGCGGTAAGGCCACATCTCGCGATAGTTGTCGAGGTGCAGGCCATGGGTGTCGGCGTATCGTACCAAGTCCAGCCAGTATCGACCGACATGTTCACCGTACTGAGGGGATTCGAGCAGGCGGTCAATCAAACGTTCGTAAGCTTTTGGTGATTGGTCGGCGAGAAACTTGTTGATTTGATCTCGGGTCGGCGGGAGTCCGGTTAATTCCAGGCAAACCCGTCTCAACAGAGTTCGGCGATCCGCTACTGGATTGACATCCAAATTGATATCGGCGGCCGCTCGGTTGATGAAAAAGTCGATCGGGGTTGATCCGACGTGAGGTGAATCGGCTGGCACTGGGGATTGCAGGGGGGTAAGAAACGCCCAATGTTGTTGGACATCTGCACCCTCCTGAATCCACTGTCGGAGAGCTTTTTTCTCTGCTGCGGCAAGGGGCTTGTGGAATTCAGGCGGTGGCATGATCGAATCAGGATCGGTTGATTCGATCCGTGCGATCAGCTCGCTTGTGTCAAGATTTGACGGTCCAATCACACTCGCCAAGCCCTCGGCCGTATCTAATCGCAAGTCGGCTTTCCGCTGTTTTTCATCCGGACCATGGCAAGCAAAGCAACGATCAGAAAGAATTGGGCGGATGGTCATACCAAAATCGATACTTGGTCGATTCGCTTGCGGTTGAACACCAAGCAACTGCATCGCAGGCAGTGTGATGATTGCAAGTATCAAAAACGCGATACGTGGTTTGAGCGACATCGTTGAGCCAAACCTATTGGCGGAAGCTATCGGGAAACTATCAGTCTAGTGAAGCGGTCCGTCGAGTGGGGATTTCCGCACTCGTTTACGGACTCGGGCGTGATGCCGGCCTTCCCCATCCTCCTCCACCGGGCGTGGCGATCAACAGGCGGTCGCCTGTGTGAGCTTGGATCGTCACGGTTGGAGGCAACGTAATCGTTTCATCCCGCTTTATCCACTGATTCATACCCGATTTACCGGGATTTCCGCCTGCCGCACCATAGGGTTGGCAAGTCCTGCGACTGGTAATCAGCGACACAATCAGCGGCTTCAGAAGTTCGAATTCTCGAATGATTCCGTTGCCCCCGGTGTGCTTTCCTGCCCCGCCGCTGGCACGCCGGATGGCAAACTGTCGCAGCCGGATGGGCAGTCGCCATTCGAGGATTTCGGGGTCTGTGATCCGCGTGTTCGTCATGTGGGTGTGGACAGCGTCTGCACCGTGATGATCAGCGGTTGCTCCGCTACCACCACCGATCGTTTCGTAGTAGCCGAACGAATCATCGCCGAACAACACGTTGTTCATTGTTCCTTGCGAGGCAGCCGCGGCCCCCAAGGCTCCGAGGAGCGTATCAACAATTCGTTGACTTGTTTCGACATTACCCGCCACGACCGCCGCGCAATGGTTTGGATCATCATGAAAGGGTGGGTCCAGCAAACCGTTGGGGATCTCGAGATCGACTTGTCGTAGAACACCATCACAAAGAGGGAGATCGGATCCAGAAACGGCACGTAGCACATACAGCACCGCGGCTGTCACGATTGCCGGTGTCGCGTTGAATCCATGGGAATGCACACCAGCGGTATCGAAAATAATCTTTAGACGCTGATCCGTTCTCTGCATCGCGATTGCGATGCTTGTGCCGTCATCTAACTGATCTTGATACTGGAGAGGTTTCTCGGGAAGACTTTCGATCCAGCTGACGATACCGAGTCTCGCGACCTCCAAAAGACGGCTCATCAGACCGTCCAAGAGTTCCTTTGAGTACTGCTGCGCTAATTGTGATAGTGCGCGGCTGCCATGAGCTCCAGCTGCTTGCTGTGCTTTGATGTCAGCTAGGTTCTCATCGACGCAGCGAGAGGGGAAAGGACCGGACAATAAAAGTTCGCGAAGGTCGTTGAGGTTGGTCTTGCCTGCGCGAATCAGTGGGAAATCACGGATCACAACTCCTTCCTCGGCAAGTGATTTTGCATCGGGCGGCATTGACCCAGGTGTG
>JAYZAR010000198.1:0-7785 GCA_036339635.1 Planctomycetota bacterium
TTTGAGATGGGTGATGGAATACCGCATGGCAAACGGCGAAGCGATCTCAGAAGACGACCAATTGATGGCCGCGCTAAATCGAGTTCGCAGTGAAATGGAACGCCGCCCCCGCCCAGATGCAAACGAAGTCGCAAGGGCGTCCGCTTCCGCCCGAGCCGCACTCGCTGATTGGTTCGACGGCCAACCGGGAGTCCATGAACGGTTTCATTTTCGCAGTGACCGATTGGGGCTTGTGATCGCCGATGCAGCAGGTCGTGCCGAGACCTTTCGATCGTGGGAATCTGCCGTCCAGTTCTACCTCGCATTGGTAGCAGCCCGTGAAAGCTGGCCCGGTGGCTGGAATGGCCCTATGCGAGAGGTTACCAATCAAATGCAATACGGACTGCAATACCCGCAGATGATCGACATCAGCCGGTACGCGAAACGTGTCAGAGCGAAAGGGCCACAGGCCAATCGAATACAAATCACCGCAATGGGAATTGAACTGGCCAGTTCCTTCGGTCCGGTAACCGCCGACCCAATGGTCATCGCCGATGTCAATGACCCTGCGGAGATCCGACGCCAGCTCGATCAGATGATTGAGGAAGTCACGCAGGACTGGACCGAAGCTCGCAAAATCCGTGAGGAATCGAATCCACTCGCTGAACCGGTGACCGAACTGGCAACCCCGGACTCGCCGACCAAACCACCTGTTCGCAGACCGAAAACAGCCGAAGAACTGTTGCAGGAACTTCAAAAGGCACCGAACGAGCCCCAAGACTCCGACGAATGAGCCGCCATCAGTCCGATCGCGGTGGGAAACCAAGATGAAATTAGTTGTTCAACGTTTGCTCGCAGCAGCCTCGCTTGGTTTCATGGCCACGTGTTGCTTCGCCCAAGATGTAGATCCGGCTCGGGAGAAGGCTCCCAATCTTGTCGAGAGGCTCAGTGACCCGGTCTACATGTCTTGGATGAGCCACAAAGACGTCAAATCATGTGTTAAATGCCACTTAGAGGGCCCGAATGTCGGCGAAATCATCGGTGATGTGCAATCGACACTAAGCGCTTTTAGCCGTCGGAAGGAGATGGATCTTTGGGTGTTGAAAGACAAACACACAATCGCTCGCCGTCGCGTTGAACCGTTTGCTGAATCACGTACCAGAGCGGAGCTGACAAGCCTCATAGAACAGCTTGACACGATGTCTGGGAATGCGGCGAAACAGTTGCAATCAAAACTTGGGATTGAAATCGACTCGAAGCAGATTGGATTGACCGAGTTCCCCAAGGAATGGATTGGCACCAGCAACTTCCTGAGCCGACGTATTTGCGACAAACTTTGGGGCGAAGGATCTTCGGACACAGAGGATGGCTACGCCAAGTTCCGGGAAAGCTGCTTGACCTGCCACGGGGGTTACCAGGAAGGTGACACCGGGTTCGAACTCGACTCCACGGTACAAGCCAAAATCGGAATCGGTTGCCTTTATTGTCACCAGGAAGGCGACAACCCAAAGTGGATCGCTGATCACGCTGCACCCAATCCCGAACAAAACTGGCGACTGCTGCCCGCGGAGGTGAAATCGGCAGCAGGCATGCGGGATCTAGTGGATACAGCTAAGCAGGCCGACCTCTGCCTTGATTGCCACGTTGGAAATCGAAGCAAAAATATGTTTGTCACCCATGAGATGTACGCTGCCGGGCACCCACCGATCCCATCCATCGAGTTACAGACATTTTGTGGTGAGATGCCGCAACACTGGCAAACGCCGTCTCAATTACACGATTCACTGGTAGCATCACCAACCCGTGATGACTACTTTACGGTCAACTATCCGGGTGTCAACGAAACCGTGGGTGCGGGTAAAACGTATTGGAACACCCGCAAAATGTTGCTTGGTGCACTCGTTGCACGGAAGAAGACACTTCAATTGATTACTGAGACGGCAGACGCTCACAGGTGGGGTGACTACTCCTTATACGACTGTGCATCGTGTCACCACGAACTTGAATCAGATAGTCTGCGTCAACAACGGGGTTTTCCCGGAGCACCAGGCCGCCCAAGACAACCCGAATGGTCCACCACTCTACTGAATCTTGCACTTGAATTTGACCAACCAGAATCTGCTACCCAGGCCAAACAAACAGAGTTGAAACTAGCTGCCGCGTTCGCTGCCGAGCCTTTTGGGGATCCAAACCGTGTCGGGAAAACAGCAAGCGTGTTGGTCGATGAAATCGCGGAAACAATCGCTGCGATTGAAAAGAAACCAGTGGATGCAGCGGTCGCGATGAACTTGCTGCAAAAATTGACACAGACACCCAAGAGCGCACTGCTAACCTACGACGCGGCTCGGCAAGTTGTCTGGGCCATCCAAACGATCGTCAAGGAAATGATATCCGAGGGTGGCCTTCGTCCAGACGATCCAGTTTCGCAAGCAGCATTGGACCTGGGCGATCCTTCTGTTTCTGGGCTTTCCTCAGCCTTGCCGTCGACGCGCAAGCAGTTCATCTAAGAGGCTCTCGAAGCCGATCTCGAAAGGCGAAGAGACTACAACCCCGCCAAACTGAAGCAGCAACTCACCCAACTTGGAAAATTGCTGGGCGTGACTCAAAACGCCACATTGACCGCACATTAATTCTTACACCTGTGCCCAGACGCATCTACCCAGAGAGACCAAACACAGCGATCCAAAGATCACTTGGCGAGTAATCAGTGAGCGAACCTCAGGCTCGCATTCCAACAGGCTAACCCATTCGCTGCGAATGAATCGTCCGCACACTGAACGCCCAAAGAGCCGCATCAAAGCAGAAATCGGATCGCTGATCACTTCAATCTCGCCAAGGCAATCTGCCAGACTTGGCTAACCAGGAACACAAAAACTCAAGTGGCCACTCGGTTGCCTAGTTCCGCTCACCCACAGAACTTCCAGCCACTTGCCTCGCCTCTCCTTCGGTCTCTACCTGCCAACTGATGCCGCTGCTGCACTGTCTTCTTCTGCGCGGCCTTTTTCTCCACCGACTGCCACGCTCGGTACCGCATTTATTTCTTCATATTGATTCGGGCCCAGCGAGACGAATTCCTTCAAACCATTGTCTGTTTGGAATTCGATGCCAAGACTCGACTCGGCAGCAATTCGCTCTGTATCGGAGAGTTCCTCTTTCACCATCCGCCGTTTCAATTCGACGTCTAAATACTCGACAACCAGAAAGGTCACTAGACCTGAGACGAGCAGTGCCACACCCAGCACGCGAACGCCGGGCGTCGGCAAAAAGATGATCCGTTGCCCAACAGTCATTGAGACAAGTTGAAATCCGCGCAAACCAATTCGCGTGTTCTGCAAAACCGAGGTCGGCATCTCTTCGGTCGCTTCACTGACCTCATCGCGACTGCACCCAGCAGTGACCACAGGCGCGACAATCATCGCCAGTAAAGCATGCCGACGTTGCAGTTTATCCATGGGAGCATCTCGAAGGGGTTTCAAAAATATCAGACGTCTGATTCGTTTTAAGCGTCCGAATCACTCTTAGCCAATTCGGCAACACGGAGGGATTCTGCTAGTTGCTGAATCTGGGAAAGCTCCAACTGCTCGGCCCTTACCGTTTCGTCATGACCTAGATTCGTCAGAATCTCGTCAATCTTGACTTTTGTGAGACGACCTTTCATTGCACTAATCACGACGCTGCGGAGAAATTTCCGGCGGTGAAAGAAAAGAGCTCGGACGGTTTGGTGAAAATATTTCAAATCGGCAATCTGGGCACGTTCCTCGGGCTCCAAATCAAGCCGCAAAATTGCCGAGTGGACTTGGGGCCGCGGCCAAAACACCGTCGGTGGTAAAACTCGAACGACGTCACATTTGCATTGGGATTGGACCCAAACGCTGAGGGCACCATAGCTCTTGGTTGATGGCTGGGCCTCAATACGATCTGCCAATTCTTTCTGAATCGTCACGACCATTCGGTCCGGTGGTGGCGATTGATGCAACAAATTGCAAATGATCGGCGTCGCAATGTTGTAGGGAAGATTCGCGACCAACATGAATCGTGCGGATTCGCCCAGTCGCGACTTGGCATCCCGAATCTGGTCCATCAAATCATCGCGAAGGGTATTTTTATTTCGCAGGGCGTCCCCGTGGATCAATTTGACATTTGGGCGATCCTCCAGTTCCTCGCTCGCCAACTGGTGCAGATTGTTATCAATCTCAACACTCAATACAGCGCCTGCTGCATCCGCTAAACGGCTGGTCAGTGATCCGACCCCTGTGCCGATCTCCAGGACCACATCCTGCTTGGTTAGCTCCGCCGAGCGGGCGATCAAATCGATTAGGTTCAAATCGATCAGAAAGTTCTGGCCGAACCGCGAAACCGGGCGCAAGCCAGCTGCAGCGAGGCGTTTGGAAAGAAACGTGGCGGTTTGTCTAGGTTGATTCAAAGCAAAAACATGACGTTAAAGAAACAAGATTCGCACGAACCGTCGTGGAGGTCTCCAGGATTGTAGCGAACCATTGCGATTTTGCGTGACACCCGAAGGCCTATCCCTGGTTCTTCACCCCTCGGTCTTCATCGCTAGTGCCCGTTGAACATACTTCGCAAGCACATCGGTTTCTAAGTTAACTTCGTCACCAAGGACGCGATTTCCAAGTGTCGTTACCTCCAACGTATGAGGAATCAGAGCAACGGTGAATGAATCGGAATCAGCGTCGACCACAGTCAGGCTAATTCCATCGATCGCGATGCTGCCTTTCGCGGCGACTTGGCTAGCTAATCGTTCCGGCATTCGAAACCGCAGATTCGCCCAGGGCGGATCATCGCGTCGCTCGGCGAGTGTACCCACCGCATCCACATGTCCCGTCACATAATGCCCCCCGAGTCGATCGCCAACTGCTAAAGATCGCTCAAGGTTGACCAGTCCTCCCACTTTCAGCAATCCGAGATTCGTGCGAGACAGCGTTTCTTCACCCGCTTCGAAATCGAGCCGGCCCGCGTCGAGTGCAACCACTGTCAAGCAGCATCCGTTGATGCAAATGCTGTCCCCAAGCTCAGCCCCCTCCGCCACCAAACCGCAATCGATTCGCAGTCGCTTGCCGGGCGGGGCATCAATCAATTCAACCACTTTTCCCATTGTTTCGACCAAACCGGTAAACATTTCTTTTCAGATCCTCCCAAACGGTTTCGTTTCAATTTTCACGCAGAGCATACCTCTTTTCAGCTGCGAACCAAGCTTCAGCAAAGCATCACGATTCGGCGAGCATTCTGTGCCCAGTTGCTCCCGGCTAGGCGGAAAAACCAGCGAGTGGAAACGCAACGCCCCAATGACCAAGGAAACGAGTCCACTCCACAGCACGCTGAGATGGCCTAAAACACGCACGAGTAGCCACCCGATCGGCTCAAACCTCCTAATCGCCCGTTTTTGACGAATGTTGAGGGGCTCAGCAAGGCTCCTTTTCCGCCCCAAAATCATGAGTACTCCGGTTCGCTCTCACCTCAATAAGCCGCCGGAAAAATCTCCATGACTGCCAGGCATCGGAATCCCTGTCCGCCCGCGCCAACATTCGCTTTGTTTCCGGGCGGGTAGTCATTGGAAGCCGCATTGGACAAAATGCCGGCGAACAAAACAATTTAACCCGCCGTCAAATCAAATTTCCGTGAGGTTCCCATGACCCTGATTGAAGCCATCCACGCCCGTCAAATTCTGGACAGCCGCGGTAACCCCACGGTCGAATGCGAAGTCCTGTTGAGCGACGGCAGTCACGGTCGGGCGGCAGTTCCAAGTGGGGCAAGCACCGGAGCCCACGAAGCCTGGGAGCTCCGCGATGGTGATAAGTCGGTATTTATGGGCAAAGGTGTCCAGACTGCCATCGACAATGTCAACGATAAAATTGCCGATGCCCTTCGAGGAATGGACGGCACCGACCAAGCCGGAATCGACGCAGCGATGATCGAACTGGATGGATCATCCAACAAGAAAAACCTCGGTGCGAACGCCATCTTGGGCGTTTCCCTGGCAGCCGCACACGCAGCAGCTTCCGCCACCGGACAACCGTTGTATCGCTATCTTGGCGGTGCTGGCGCGCGACTGCTGCCCGCCCCGATGATGAACATCATCAATGGTGGCGAGCACGCCGATAACTCCGTCGACGTCCAAGAATTCATGGTCATGCCACTCGGCTTTAACCGTTTCAGTGATGCACTAAGAGCTGGCACCGAAGTTTTCCATCACCTCAAGAAGGTCCTCTCGGAGAAAAATTACAACACTGCGGTCGGCGACGAGGGGGGTTTTGCTCCCGACCTGAAAAGTAATCAGGAAGCTCTCGATGTGATCCTGCAGGCTATTGACCAAGCCGGCTATAAGGCTGGCGAGCAAATTTGGATCGCCCTCGACGTCGCCTCCACCGAGTTCTACGACAGCGAAAAGAAAACCTACTCCATCGACGGGCAGCAACTCTCCGGTGACGACATGGTCAACTTCCTCGCTGACTGGTGCAGTAAATACCCGATTTGCAGCATCGAAGATGGCTGTGCGGAAGACGACTGGGACAGTTGGAAAAAGCTGACCGATGCCGTTGGTGACAAAGTTCAATTAGTCGGCGATGACCTGTTCGTAACCAATGTCGAACGGCTGCAACGCGGTATCGATGAGGGAATCGCAAACAGCATTTTGATCAAAGTCAATCAGATTGGCACGATGACCGAAACGATCGACGCGATCCAATTGGCAGCACGCAACAACTACACCTCGATCAGCAGTCATCGCAGTGGCGAAACCGAAGATTCGACCATCGCCGATCTCGCCGTCGGTCTGAGCACCGGGCAAATCAAAACCGGATCGGCCAGCCGTAGTGATCGAATGGCAAAGTACAATCAACTGCTGCGGATCGAAGAAATGCTCGGTGACACCGCTCTTTATGGCGGACCACTGTTCCGCCAGAAGTAGTTGCCAAGCGTCAACTCACAACTTGTGTGAATTTTCAATGGAAAGCCTACTTGCCGAACGCCCTTTGTTGACCAGTGTGATGTTGGCGGCAATGGCGTTCGGACTAATTTATGGCTGGCTGCAAACCGGCAAGAAACCAGTAGGCATCGCTGGTCTTATTTTCCTAATGTTGATCCCCTTGGCTTGGATTATCGCAAGCCGATGGGAAACCGACCGAGAACAAATCGAGTCACGGATGCACGAAATCGCTGCCGCTGTCGAAGCCAATGATCACGAGACGGCAGTGGCGATCATTTCCGACCCAACGACGCGTGCGCAAGCCAAGGCTGAACTCCGTCGTTGGAACTTTCAACTCGCGCGCGTCAATCAGATCCGCAGCATCAAGTTGATCGCTGGGACATTCCCGCCTGAAGCGGATGCTGACATCGTTGCGAAGGTTGAGCTCAGCAGCACGGGTAGCGGGCAAACCTATCGTGTTCCACGCAGGTTGATCCTAAAGTTCCAAAAAAATGGTGACCAGTGGCAGGTGATCGACTACCAACATCTGCCGATTGTGGGTGGACCTGATCGTTTCAGCAACAAGCCACGTATCTCACCCTGAATCACGAGATTAGCACCCAGGACATTGCCGAATGACTGAGCCAGGAAGTCCGCCGCTGCTAATCACGCTCGATGGTATCGACGGCGTCGGCAAGTCCACCCAAATCAAACGTCTGACCGAATATCTGCAATCTTTAGGACGCGAAGTTTTCGCTGTGCGCGATCCAGGCAGTACTCCCATCGGAGCCCGATTGCGACAGCTATTACTTGAAAGTGACCTTGAAATGCACCGCCGAACTGAGGCGATGCTGTTCATGGCGAGTCGATGCGAAATGATCGAA
>JAYZAR010000199.1:0-8573 GCA_036339635.1 Planctomycetota bacterium
TCCTGTTTTCGGGGTGGGCCGCTCAAAATGAACCCCAGAAAGGACAGCCGTCCCTTTACCGCCCCGACCAAACGGACGCCGGATGATCGCCGGGGAACCATCAAAATAAGTCGCCAAGGTGATGACATCGGATCCGCCTAGAAAACGTCCGCCACCCTGGTAGCAGATTCGCTCACCATCGGCATCGGCAAGACCAGTCGCTTTGCCTTCGGTAGTGACCGACAAAACAGCACCGCCCAACCGCGGCCAAGCAGCAATCTCCTTGATTGATCCTGCTGCGACTCCATCGAAAAGCTCAAGTGGGTATCGATAATGGGTTCCTTCCCAAAGCACATTTTTGGCAGCGAGAAAACCACCTGCGCAAATCCCCAAATAACGCCCCCCTTGGCTCACATAAGCACGAACGGAATCTAGTCCACGTTCGCCGGCGCTAAGCTGTTGAAAAAAAGAATAGCCGCCGGAAAAAATGATTGCGTCAAAGCGTCTTAAATCACTATTTTGCAAACGCCTCCAATCGAGCAACGCGACAGAAATCCCGGTCGATTCCAACGATGCAACCACCGATTGTGCCCCCAAGCTCCAAACGCCGGCGTCAGCATAGACACCGACACGCGGCGTTCCAGGACTGGATTCAACCGAACGGCTCGCGTGGTCAATCATCCACAGCAAATTCGATTCAAGTTCGCGTTTCCAATGAAGATCGACCTTGTAATCTACTGGCTGAAAGACCCAATCAGATGGACGCTGCTGCCCCGAGGCCAGCGGGATGGCATCCGTCGATTGCCCACATACCACGGAGGGCATCAGGCCTCCGCATTGCACGGGACCCAACACCGCCAGTAAATTAACAACGAGCAACGAATTGGGGATCAGCTTCATCACATCATCATAACAATCGAACTGTACTCGCTTGCCATTCGCACGTGGCAAACGCAGTATAAATGCAGATCCGACTCGCCATTCTTTTCTTGTCACGATCCATGATTCACGAAACTCATTTCTTCAGTGGCTTTGTTGGCGATGTAAAAATCTCGAACCAGATCCACAGCGAAGCTCGATCATGAACAGAATCCCAACCGTATTCCTGTCGGCCCTGATTTGCCAAATGACCACCGCCCGGCTGTTTGCTCAGACAGATCATATCGCAGGAGCAAACGCCACCCCGCAAATCGACACTGGTGAGACTGCCGCAGCCTATCCAGGTGTCATACGCTCGTCCTCGACAAATCATCATCCCGACAGCGACCATCGGCAAGCATTCACAGCTCAACAAGGCTTTCTTCCCATCAATTTGGTCAACGACCGCATTGAGAGCACAACAATCGATGGATTTGAGAGCATCTTCGACGGCCGCACACTTCAGGGTTGGCGTTCTGTACCGGATGGAACGCTCAATTCGGATTGGAAGGTTGATGATGGCGTGATCGTGGGAACCGGCAGCGCTGACCGACTGGTTTACCTGGTCTACAAAGAAGAACAATTGATCGACTTTGAATTAAAACTCCAATACCGATTGAAGGGGAAGGGCAACACGGGTGTCGAGATCCGCGCCCAGCATGATAAAACCGGAAAACGCCCTTTCCTTGGTTACCATGCCGACCTTGGCCACGTCGGAATTGGTGATCATATCCTTGGCGCTTGGGACTTTCACTTCGCAGGCCGCAAAGAATATTCGTGCAAACGAGCAGTTCGCTTGCTGATCGATAAAACAGGTGCGACATTCCGATCAGAAATTGAAAACCCCTTCGTGCCAGCCGACATTCGCGAGGACGACTGGAACAGAGTTCATATCATCGCCAACGGAAACAAATTCCAATTCCGCATCAATGGCAAGATCGCCTCCGAGTTTAGTGACAACGCAACACACGGGCGTCTCGACTCCGGTGCGATCGGATTGCAAATACATGACAAAGGCATGAGTGTTGAGTTCAAGGACATCAAACTCAAGAAATTGAATCGCTCATGAATTGAGCGTCATCGCTTGCCGCGTGAATCGAGGAGCACCAGTCGAACTTTAACGTCACTCAAACTTGAGCACCTGGTGGCTCCCCAATTTGTGGAAACAACTCTGCGATCGCGATGAATATTTCAGCTGCCGAAATTTGCACGGCTTCTGCACCGGACGTTCGTCAAGACCACGCCGATGTCTGATGGCTCAAGTGACCGAATAACGCAGGGGTAAACGATTCACCCACCCGACTTGCCAGCTTTTCGCGTTGATCTCGACGGCACGATTTCCGAGATCATGTTTTCGAGGCCAGATTTTTGGGGGCTTGATTCTTAGGTCTTGGGGGCATTGATGCAAATTGCAAATCCATGCTCAAACGTCTGCAAGACTACTGAGCCACCCAAATCTGGTAAGCTGAATTCCAAACCCACTCTGAGACGACTTAGGGATTGCGATGATGCTTACATCCGAGCAAGCTCTCAAGCTAGGGCAGAGGGGCGTACATGTGATGCTTCTTAAACTCACAACGATCGATCTGATCAAGCAGATAAAGCCTCTGTTTGTAAACCACGCTGATCAACTTGGCCTGCCAACCGCGATCTGTTCCGCTGGAAGAAATGCGGCGTCTTTTCTTTGAGTTCACTTGCCCGGGGAGCTGCGTTGATTTTCCAGGCTCGTGATTGGATGAAAACCAAGAGCGTCTTCAATCCCAAGTTTGACCCGGATAAACATCAATGTTTTCAAGACGGGCTCTACGAAGCGATTACACCCCAATTCGATCAGCAGCAAATCAGTTCACTCGGCGAACGTTGCCCATACGGAAATCGAAATGGTGACTCACTTGAATACCGTGACGGTAAACCCCTGAGCGGGGCGCACATGCCGCCGCGAATCGAAGAGTACATGAAACGCATTCCGCATATGGTTGAGAGAGGCCAAGCCGATTACTTCATGGCAACAGCCACCGAGTTTCTTTTTCATCTAACCAAATTGATCGATGCACGCTTGACGAATCGCAACCAAGAGCTGCAGACCCCGGTTCACAAGATCTCCCAAAGAATCGCCGCGACTGCTGGTGAGATTATCAAAACAGATCTGTTCAAGACCAAGTGACCTCAAATTTGATGTCAGGAACCGTAAGAAAAAATTTTTCCCTGCACCTGAAACTGCGTAAAAGCCTTTTTCGAGATCGGCCAGGGACAGATGAAACAGGCGTGATTGGTGCAATTCCAGTCGGGACAAGTTAAACTACCGGGTAACCGGACAAGAACGGATTCGGATTCTCACATTCGGTCGGTTTCTTGCGTTCATCCCGCCAAAGTGGGGAGACACTTCACCGTCTCTCCCGCCGACTTATCCCCACGCTCATCTCATGAATGTCAATCACCTCGTGCCAAGTGTCAGAGTGGAAGTTGTCCACCCAAAGCTTTGGGGGATTTTGTCACGAACGACATTAATCGCTCTGTCACTTGCTTTCGCAACCCCGAGTACTGCGGAGGTTCCCGCGCAAGCAATCGACTTCAGCCGTGATATTCTTCCAATGTTATCGGAGCATTGCTTTCAATGTCACGGACCGGATGCAGCGACACGCGAAACCGCACTACGACTTGACCAACAATCGAGTGTTCTTGCAGCTTCGGAATCCGGTATGCGGGCGGTTGTTCCGGGTGACCTCGATCACAGCGAACTCATCACGCGAATCATCAGCAACGATGCTGACCTACAGATGCCTCCTCCTGAATCCGGCAAACAACTTAGTTCGGACCAAATTGACAAGCTGAAACGTTGGGTCAATGAGGGGGCGGCTTGGTCAAAACACTGGGCGTTTGAAAAACCATTCAAACCGGCTCCTCCGCAACGAGTTGCCGACTGGAGTGTAAATAACGAGATCGATCTATTTATCCAGAATCGACTCGTGGCGAATGACTTGTCGCCCAATGAACGTGCCACCAAAGAAACGTTGATTCGGCGTGCCACGCTCGATTTGACTGGACTGCCACCAACGATCCAAGAAGTTGATGATTTCCTGGCAGACGGATCGGCGACCGCGTATGAACGGGTCCTCGATCGCTTGCTCGATTCATCGATGTACGCCGAACATATGTCTCGCATTTGGCTCGACGCCGCGCGATACGCCGATACGCATGGCCTGCATCTGGACAATGAAAGATCGATCTGGCCCTATCGGAACTGGGTGATTGATGCGTTCGCTCGCAATATGCCGTTCGACCAATTCACGATTGAACAACTTGGTGGAGATTTACTACCAGATCCCACCTTGAACCAGCGAATCGCAACTGGCTTCAATCGCTGTAATGTGACGACCAGCGAGGGCGGTTCAATCGACGACGAATATTACGCACGTTACGCCGTGGATCGTGTCGAAACGACCTCAACGGTCTGGCTTGGTCTGACCGCAGGTTGCGCGGCTTGTCACGATCACAAATTTGATCCACTCACCCAGAAAGAGTTCTATCAACTGTTCTCTTACTTCTACAGCCTTACCGAGCGGGCCATGGACGGCAATGCACAATTGCCGCCACCCGTCGTGAAGGTTCCCAGCGAAGCCCAAATTCAACAGCAAGCGAGCTACCAAGCCGAAGCGACTGCATTGAATGAGCAGATCGCGAAGATGCTCGCGGAGCATCAATACGAAGACCCCTCCCCCAAAAGCCATCTGGGAGAACTGACGCAGGGTGAGGCGATCTGGTTTGATGACAAATTACCTGACAACGCCAAACCACAAGGCGACGGCGCTGATCCTTGGAAGTTCGTAACCGCTCCCGACTCACCCGTTCACAGCGGTGAGAACGCTTCCAAACGCACGGGCACCGGATTGACACAACATTTCTTCACGGATGCCAACCCAAAACTGACCGTCGGAATCCCAGGCCGGCTTTTTGCATACGTCTATTTGGATCCTGAGAATCCACCCGAGACGGTGCAACTCCAATTCAATGATGGCTCTTGGAATCATCGAGCTTACTGGGGGGCTGATAAAGCCCATGGCGCAGGCCAACAGGGACCAGCAAACTTTCGCGCTGGCGACTTACCCGAAACCGGCAAATGGGTACGACTCGAGGTCGATGCCGCTTCCGTCGGATTGACCCCGCAATCCCAGCTTCATGGCTGGGCTTTCACACAGTTCGGCGGCACTGTTTTTTGGGATGCTGCGGGAGCCATCTCGATGGCGCCGTTACCCGATGAACAGCTAGCGTCGCTCAATCTCTGGCTTCAGTATCGCAAGCAAGTTACCTCACCCCCGATTCCCGATCCAATCAAGAAGATCATTGAACTGGAAAGCGAGAAACGGAATGAGCAGCAATCCAAACAATTACTGGAATATTATCTGCAACAGATCAACCCAGATTACTCAGCTCGATTCGCTACTCCGCTAGATCAGCAAGCGAGGGTACAAAAACAGCTGAATGATCTGAATGCAGCAATTCCTGCAACGTTGGTCATGGAAGATCGTCCCGAACCCCGCCAAGCGTATGTACTCGAACGGGGACAGTACACGGAAAAGCGAGATCCAGTATCCCCACAGGTTCCAGAGTGGATTACACCACTTCAAGAGGGAACTCCAGCGAATCGGCTTGGCCTTGCACAATGGCTGGTCAGCCCTGACAACCCGTTGACCGCAAGAGTGACAGTTAATCGATTTTGGCAACATCACTTTGGAGTCGGAATTGTTAAGACATCAGAGGACTTTGGTATTCAAGGTGAACAGCCGACCCATCCCAAACTACTCGATTGGTTAGCGATGGAATTCATGGAAAATGGCTGGGACATCAAACGACTCCACAAACTGATCATGATGTCGGCCACGTACCAACAATCTTCGCGGATCACAGATGAAAAGCTCGCCGTCGATGCCGAAAACCGATTGGTTGCCCGCGGTCCAAGATTTCGTTTAGACGCTGAAGTCATACGCGACTTGTCACTCTCGGTCAGCGGATTACTGGTCAACGAAATTGGTGGAAAGAGCGTGCGTCCCTATCAGCCATCCGGCCTTTGGAAGGCCGTTGGTTTCGGTGGCAGCAATACATCGGTATTCACCCAGGACAGCGGCGAAAACCTCTACCGCCGAAGCATGTACACCTTCTGGAAACGAACATCCCCGCCGCCATCCATGTCCACGTTTGACGCGCCCGATCGAGAAACTTGTCAGGTCCGGCGGGCGAGAACGAACACACCACTTCAATCCCTCGTTCTCATGAATGATGTCCAATTCGTCGAAGCGGCACGAAAATTTGCTGAGAGGGTGATCACCGAAGGTGGAATTGATACGGCAGAACGAATCGAATTTGCCTTTCGAACCGTAACCTCTCGCAAGCCGACCGAGCATGAAAGAGAATCACTGAAAAGGATGCTTGCCGAAGCGAGACATGAATTCACAGCGAATCCTGAAGCCGCAACGAAACTGCTAGCGACGGGCGAAGCCCCTAGCGACCCCAAGCTTGAACCGCTGGACGTCGCTTCCTGGACGATGCTCACACACTTGCTCTTGAATTTGAGCGAAACCGTAACCAAAGGTTAAACGATGGACCTACTTCGCGAGGCCGCGCTGATCGAAACACGCCGTCACTTCTTTGGCCGCAGCGCCGCGGGAATTGGAACCGCTGCGTTGACGTCGCTTTTGAATCCAGATGCATTCGCCAAGACAGCGGCATCCGCCGGTACAGATGCACCAGCCAGCCTACCTGGCTTACCGCATTTCGCTCCCAAAGCGAAGCGAGTGATCTACCTATTTATGTCGGGAGCCCCAAGCCAACTCGACATGTGGGACTACAAACCCAAAATGAACGATTGGTACGATAAGGATCTGCCAGATTCGGTCCGAAATGGGCAGCGGATTACGACGATGACGTCGGGGCAGGCGCGATTCCCGATCGCGCCCTCCACCTTCAAATTCAAACAACACGGTAAAGAGGGGGTGTGGGTGAGCGAACTGTTGCCACACACCGCTGGCATCGTCGATGATTTGGCAGTCATCAAAACAGTCAACACCGAAGCGATCAACCACGACCCCGCGATCACTTACATCCAAACCGGAAGCCAACTGCCGGGGCGCCCGAGTACCGGAGCCTGGCTCTCCTACGGTTTGGGCAGCATGAATGAAAACTTACCCTGTTTTGTCGTGCTGCATTCGACCGTAAACGGCGGCTTCGGAGGACAAGCACTTTACGCGCGGCTGTGGGGCGCAGGATTCCTTTCCACCCGTCACCAAGGGGTTAGCTTTCGTTCCACAGGCGATCCAGTCCTCTACCTTTCCAATCCAGATGGCATGAGTGACAAACTGCGTCGAAAAATGCTGGATGAACTCGCCAATCTAAACGCGGATCGGTACAAAGAAGTAGGTGATCCTGAAATCCAATCACGGATCGCCCAATACGAAATGGCCTATCGAATGCAAGCGTCGGTTCCCGAGTTAACGGACCTCTCGGATGAGCCCCAACAGGTGCTCGACATGTATGGCCCCGACGTAAAAACTCCGGGTACCTTTGCATCGAACTGCCTGCTGGCAAGACGCATGGCCGAGCGGGGCGTGCGATTTACACAGGTCTTTATTCGCCAATGGGACCAACACGGCAACCTCCCCAACGACATTCGGCGACAATGCGGGATCGTCGATCAACCTTGCGCCGCCTTGATTAAAGATCTCAAACAGCGTGGCATGCTCGAGGATACCCTTGTCATCTGGGGCGGCGAGTTCGGGCGAACGATTTATTGCCAAGGCGGATTGACCAAGACGAACTACGGCCGTGACCACCACCCAAGATGCTACACCAAGTGGATGGCAGGTGGAGGCATCAAGCCGGGGATCACGTATGGAAAAACCGATGACTTCAGTTACAACGTTGTTGAGAACCCTGTCCACATTCATGATCTAAATGCCACGATGATGCATTGCCTTGGCATCGATCACGAGAAACTAACCTTCCGACATCAGGGTCGGGATTTTCGCTTGACCGATGTTCATGGAAACGTCGTAACCGACCTACTTGCGTAATGACAGCAGGACTGGCCGCCGATGACCCTCCGACGATTTCCAAGCAAATCAAACATCGAAGCGAACGCTGGCCAACCCCATAAAGAATCGCTTCAAAAGTGCAATCCGGAAAGGCTGTTTGTAAAGGTCGTGCAATGCGGTCAGTGAAGTCAAAATAGCCCTCTCTCGACCGCCGCGAATCGAATGGATGCACTCAGTTTCTTAAGCTTCATAATGACCGTGCCACCACGACCGACGGCTTTGAAAGTGGGTGCATTGATGACTAAGCCCACGCGAATCGCTGCAATCTTTGGCCTAGCTGACCCACCGCTTGTGTGGGCCTGTGAAGGCTCATGAATGCAAATCGCGCCACCGTACACGCTACCCTGCTTGACACTCTCCTTAGCGACTAAGTTGACCAGTAAAATCGGCTAGTTTATGCTGACTAACCCATCTGATGCGAGCAAAAACAGCCAGAGGAACGCTGGCGATAAGCGAATCAACGATTCGCACCCCCACGCTCGCCTCGCCAACACTCCCGGTAAAACGAGATACCTGATGGAACTGGGTAAGATCACGATTCTGCTTCTGCTCGCCACACAAATCGCTTTCGGCGAACTGTCAGCCGAAGAC
>JAYZAR010000200.1:0-10340 GCA_036339635.1 Planctomycetota bacterium
TCATGGTTCGTATTGATCTGCAAGTTCTACCGCTGACTGTCACAAACGGTTTGATCCAATTGGTTGATGCCACCGAGGATCTGTATTTTGGAGGAAGCATTAGGGGGGCACAGGATCGATTCGCCGGAAAAGCTGCCCGCTTGACCGTTTTGCCTGCTTTCTTTCCGGCAGTGTCAGCTATCCGAAAGGCATTGGCAACTGATGGCTACTTGTCAGTGGCGTTCGCTGCACCAGCGTAATAATGACCAATTGGGACTGCGGCAAGCCTGTATACTACAAGTTGCTGGTTTGTTAGGGCACATCAATCGTCAGTGGCCATCCGGGCACCAATTCCTTGCTCGGTTTGCGATCTTGATCCATGGTGTGCAGTTGCATGGTGATCTGGCGGTTGGCTTGGTCAAATAGCAGCATGCCGTATCCGTTAAACCCATGGGCGGTTCCTGCGACTGTTATTTTGTTGCCGAACCGGTCATGGTGGTTTCCCGAGCCAGGGATTCCGTCGATCTCGCGACCTTGGGCTGGGACACTCGGTCCCCAGCTTCGATTTTGCTTGGAGGCAAAAGCCGGTAGTGAAAACCCCCAGGGCCCATCGCCCCATTGGTCAATCCCATGTTGGTGCAAGGTTCCAAAGTGAATATCACCGCTTACCATCACCGCTTTTGAAATTGCGATTGAACGCAACGCTCGGTTCCTCGCGGATTGCGGCCAGCCGTTTGCGTCCATGTCGCCGTAGGTGACGTCATAGTTGCCGATATTTACCATCGGTGATTGTGAAAGTACAGCTGCTAGCCGATTTTGCTTTGCAACCCGCTCGGCCCAGCTTGCGACGAATGCTTCTTGTGCCTCACCGAGCAACTGCAATCCAGGGCGATCGATTTGGCTGGTATCGAAGGCTGGATCCATAATGACTTCGGGCGTCCGGTTAGGCTTTTTACTGCGAGGATCCGGAATGGCTTTGGTAAGGACATCCGACGGCGGCGATTTGAATTTCCGATCCTCCAAAATTGCAAAGCTGACGCCTCCATAGTCAAGCGAGGTGAAGTAAGCGTTGATGTTGGCGCCCCACGGCCCAACATTCGCGGGATCGGGTAGATGCCATGTCTGGGTTCGCTCGACGGCGTTCACCCACGTCGGGTGCATGGGATAGCCACCGGTGGTCCGACTGCCAGTCATTCTTCGACCACCATCGCCCCAGAGGTCGCTCGCATAAACATCATGATCATCGGTAATCATGATTGACGGTCGGTTTTTTAAAAGATCACGGAAGATCAAACCGAAGCGACGCCATTTCGCCAAGTAATTTCGCATCGCCGCCGGCACGTCAGCTTCGGTATGCGCTTCGATGATTCCTCCTCCAGCATTGCTTTCATAGATCTGGTCCCCGGCAAAAAAGACGAGGTCCGGGTTCTGTTCGATCATTTGCGTGACAGCTTCGGCGTAGGGAAAGTACTTGTCGTTCACGCAGGCAACGGCCAACAACCTGAGGGATCCGCCTGCTATTGGTTCCGACCGAATCGTTCCGTTCCATTGGCTAGCTCCAGAATGGAATCGATAATTCGTATCGAGTGTTGAGTCCCAATCTTCAATCCGAAACTCGGCCGTTGCCGTCAACGGATTGACTGGCGCTTCCGCGACCGCTTGCCACCCAGTTGGCGTTTCAAGGGAGAGCGTGACCGAGGAAGTTGTGGGGCGGGTGGGGTCAGCATCGGTATGCACAGACATTTTCAGAGTCGTGCCGCTTAGGCAGTACTGCGACCACAACAGACTGACCTGATTCGGCGTTTCTTGCTCCATTCTTTGGACCGTTGCAAAGTAGGCGCCGTGCTGCTTTCCGTCCGGTGTGGTTAGCGTCGTCATGAGTTCGGTAGGGCCCGCCGGTAGTGTCACCTGAAAATCAGCTGTAGCCGTTTCGCTCGGGGCATCCACCTCGATTTCGATTGACTGCCCGCCGATCTGAATCGACGCAGCTTTTGAGTCGATCGCTTTATCGAGGTAAGCAGGCCAACGGGATAAAGAGATTTGATACTTGCCCGCTTTCGCGACCTCTAACCACCAAGGGCCATTCGCAATCATTCGGTTGATGACGTGCGCGCGCGCCCACGGTGGTCCACCTTCAGGCATCACCCACTCTTGGCTTGTTAAGGTGGTTGGGCTCTCAATTTCCGAGCCTACTAGAATCCGCGTCGGTACCATCCCGGGTTTGACCGAATCAAACCACTCGATGTGTGATTTAGTGAGCCGTTCCACGATTTTGGGGTGCGCCGCTGAAACATCTTTGCGCTGGGAGGGATCTTGAAGAATGTCATACAGTTCACTTCCCTCAACTAACCTCCAGCGTTTCGTCATCGCGGTGCCGATTTCCCAAAGGTCACCTGGCTTCTTGTAACCATTCCCACCGTGCATTTGGGTGTGCAGGATTCTCGGGGCCCAATTCACCTCGCCCTCTTTTAGTAGTGGCTTCAACGATCTGCCGTCGAGGGTTGGCCAATCATTGGGTCGCTGCAGACCGACCAAATCAATCAATGTCGGCGTGATGTCGATGTGGGCTGCGAGCGCATCAATATCTCTTGGTTGGCCCAGATCTCCTTTGGGCCATCGGATAAAGAGCGGTACTCGATGACCACCGTCATAGGCGGAGCTTTTCCCGCCTCGCATGTTTGCGTTTTCCGTCGGGTCGATCGGCCAGCCATTGATTCGCGTACCTTTGTCAAAAATTGCACCGGCGGAGGTTCCATTGTCGGTCATGAAAATTAAAACGGTGTCATCAGCCAAGCTCTCCTCGCTTAAGAATTCAAGCAGTCGCCCCAGGTTCCAGTCGAAATTGGAAACCATGCCCTTGAAGCTGGCCTGGGTCTTGCTCATGCCCAATTCTAGAAATGGCTGTTTCCATTTTTGGTCCACCCGATAAGGGCCATGCGGAGCATTCGTGGGTAGATAAACAAAAAAGGGTTTGCTTCCACCGGAGTCTGTTGTGACCGAGGTGATGAAGTCCATCGCTTCATCAAACCAGATGTCAGTACAATAGCCATCGAACTTTTTCCAGCGATCACCAACCAGATAGGTATCGTCGAAATAATCATTCGTCCAATAGTCAGAGATTTGGGTCACACCACCGCAACGGTGCCAAACACTGCGTTCAAAACCTTTGTCCATGGGCCGGGAAGGTGCGCAATCGCCTAGATGCCATTTTCCGAAAATTCCCGTCGCGTATCCGTTGCGAGTGAACAAATCACCCAGTGTTTTCTCTCGCTGGTGCAACGAGGTGCGGCCCGACGACGTACGGTAGGCTCCGGTTCGAGCTGGATAGCGTCCCGTCATCAATGCCGCACGTGTGGGTGTGCAAAACGGAGCGACGTGAAAGTCGGTGAAGCGTACTGATTCAGCGTGTAAGCGATCAAGATTGGGTGTCTTTTGAGTTGGGTTGCCATGGCACGACAGATCCCCGTATCCCTGATCATCTGTCATGACAATGATCACGTTCGGGTTCTTCGCCACAACGGACGGCGTGCTAAGGGAGAATGCAACCTGCGTCACAGCAGCAGTCGTCAAAAGCGTTTTGATGAAACGATGCACCCAATCCTCTCCTGTGGTAAGTTTTTTTGCCTAGCACGTCGTGTTTTGCTATCCGACACTGCGTGCAATGCCCGGCCTCATTGTAATGACTTGATCACTCTCAAATGAGATTCCAATCGACTAGGTTTGTCAGGCCATATGCGGCTTTCCGCTTCGGGCCATTCCTTTTTAGGAATGGGAATGGTAACCCGCGATGCGGTTTGTCTTTCCTAAAGAGTGTTTCCATCGTTAATGCCAACGAATTCTAGTGACACGCGGATATTCCACTTTTTAATTCACGTTGGGTTTTCATTGCGGGGAGTCATCGATGGTAATTGTGCGTTGCTGGGTCATTGCGATTGAACCGTGGCATTTGCAGAATTCACCTGTCAGGTGGTGTTGCAACGGTTCGTGGTCCCGCGAACGGAGTCAGCCGGAGCAGGTTTTGCTTGGGAGGTGGAATAAGTTCAAATCCAGATCATCAGCGGCCCATTGCCGGATGAGAGTCCGTTAAAATCTCCGGGCCTGCTGGGCGAATTGTAAGACAGCCATCTGCACGCGTTCGGCCGACCTTCCACTCACGAGTTAGATCATGAAATCTTTCCTTGCTGTGATGTTTTTCGCAGTGTTCTCGTTCATCATCAGCCCCGCGATCGCGCAAGAGAAAAACGCCCCCTTCGCTCCAACGCATGCGAATGTCGCCTATGGTCCGTATTCAGCGAACGTGTTGGATCTGTGGGTCGCTGAGGGTGAAGGACCGAGACCGTTATTGGTTTACATCCATGGTGGCGGCTGGATTGGTGGGAGCAAAAAACGTGTTCGCGCAAACGTGCAGCCATTTTTAGACGAAGGAATTTCCTACGCCTCGGTTGAGTATCGCTTGACCGCGGTCGCATCGCTTCCGGCACCGGTTCATGACGCAGCCCGAGCGATCCAATTTCTTCGGTCGAAAGCAAAAGAATGGAATCTCAACCCGGATCGCATCGCGTTGACCGGTGGCAGTGCTGGTGCGTGTACCTCGATGTGGATCCTTTGCCATGACGATCTTGCGGATTCTCAGTCAGCGGATCCGGTCTTGCGTCAATCCACGAGGGTGACGGCGGCCGCTGTCGCTGGCGGACAAACCTCGATCGATCCAAAAGTGATCGAACCATGGTTGGGAGAAAACGTTCTCAAGCACAACATGATCAATCGCGCGGTCGGTGAGGCGACGATCGAGGACGCATTGAAGAACTACGAGGAGCACCGTGAATTATACGTCCAGTTTTCGCCGTTCAATCATGTCAGTCAAGATGATCCGCCATTGTTGATGACCTATGGCAACAATATGAAGTTGCCCTCTGAGAATGCCGGACATGGAATCCATCACCCTGTTTACGGTATCAAGATGAAAGAAAAAGCGGATGGTGTTGGCCAGGAATGCCATCTTCTGATTAAGGGAGTTTCCGAATCGGAACAGTACACGAGTGCCAATCAGTTTTTGATCGACAAATTGTTGCGATGATCAGGTTCCCGGCCTGACTGATTAATCGGGTGATTTAATCTCGGCGGGAAATGGTGAATTTGTGCGTCTGCCCTAAAATCCCTGGCGGTGGGATCGAAGTGCTCGACACAACGGGGCAAATGTCTCAAGCCAGAGGAAAAAGATCCTTGTCAAGTTTTGCCAGTTGCTGCTTGATCGAAGTGACCGCATCCAACGTTACCTGCTCGCCAATTTTTGCCATCTCGTCAGCGCGGGAAAATTCCGCGAGATCGAATGCGGTCACGTCTGGCTCAATAACGAAATCAGCAGGCTGAACACCGACTGAATTCATATTGAAGCTTTGCACGAGATATCCCCTCATGATTACTTTCAGTAAAGAGGGATTCTTGTGTTTTGCAATCTCCTGGTCTGCGCGAATTCCGACAAACTCTCGCTCGAGTTGTGCTGTCACGCTGGAGGCAATGACAAAATTGCAACCTTTGCTGACGAGCGCGTCGGCAGGGATATTATTGACCAAACCGCCGTCGACTAACGCCTCGCCGTCTCGAATGATCGGTGTCGACAGGCCCGGCAGGTTGATGCTTTCTAAAATCCCGTGGGTTGCATCTCCCATGTGCCTGATCACGGGGCCTCCGCCGACAAGATCGACAGTGACGGTCAGCATTCAAATGGGCAGTTGCTCGAGGTGACAGTCAGCCAGATATTTACGCAGCATCGAATCAAATTGATCGCGTCGGTACTTGTAAACCAAGTACCAATAACCGCCACCTGGCAACATTCAAGAAGGCCATGGCAAAGGAAGGTCCTTTTTGAAGCGTTGGACCGTGTGATCAGCGTCCAAACCGGAAGCGTAAAGCGTCCCGGCCATCGCACCGGCACTTGTGCCCGCAATCATATCGACGTGGGTGCCATTTTTTTCAAGCACGCTTAGCACTCCCAAATGTGCCATCCCGCGAGCTGCTCCGCCACCCAACGCGAGTCCAATTTGAATCCCCCGGAGGTGGTGGATGATTCGCTTAATACCTGCTTTCAGTTGTCTCCCGTAATTTTGCTTTGGTTCAGAGAATGAGATCTTGAAGTCACGGTCGACGAGGCTGCCTAATTCATGATCAAGCGGAGAGACGTTGGCTTCCCCATCAAGCAACCAGACCAAGCAGATTTTGTCCGCCAGCCGGGCACCTTGCCCTGAAGGAGAGATAGCTTTTGCCTCGCCGTTCCTGCATCCTCTGGACGGACGCACCACAGAATCGTGTCAACAAATGAAAACAGCTGTTCGAAGTCAGCTAAATCGTGATTGCTGTCTTAATCAATGAAGACTCGCCCATATTCCGCCCATTCTTTTAATTGAGCGCGGCGTTGATGGGGATCGAGTATCTGCCCGCTTTCAAACAGCAGCCGATAAGGAATTCCATCAATCAGTTACCAATTTGGATCATCGCCGGCGACACAAGGTGGATCTCCGATCTCCCTCAATGGTCTAACCAATCTGGGTGTCAACGGTCGACTCGCTGGGGATTGATGAATCACGCCGACGACTGAAGGCTTCTCTTTAGAGCGATCCACCATCACAATCTGACGGACGATGCTAGACGCCAGGCGAAAGAGGCTCATTTGCAGGTCGGGATGCTTTGACATCAAGTCAAGCCATTCTTTGATTCCAAGTCGAATGCCAGTGCTCGGCTCCGTTGCAATAAGGCAAGTGTTTGCCTGGTCGGGCTGGGCAATCGAGCATAGGCCGAAAATCTCGCCGCGAAGAAGCGGTCGCACAAGCACCTGCTTGCCGAACAGATCGAGAGCAGCTGCCCGAAGACGACCACTGATTACAAAAAAGACTTCGGTCAATTTATCCTCAGCGTGGTAAACGATTTCCCCATCCTGAAATTGAACATATTCACCGACATTTGCGATCTCCTGGATCGCTGCATCACTTACGTCCTTACTCCACGGCAACCTTTTCAAATGGGTGACTTTGAAGTCGTGACCGGCTTGTTCGCCTATTATTGTGATGGTCAATCGCCAAGGTCATTACCTGAAAATCCATTTCCTTTCGCGAATCGGCAGACTGCCCATCTCATCGCATCCGAAAATCAATGCATCCGACTATTCATGGCATTGAAGGAGCAGGGCAACACAATTTCGACATAGCCCTCCAATGGGTGCACTGATGGAACGGAAAAAAACGGTTACTCGTGAAAACCTCTTTTCCTCACACGATTCGCATTCGTCCATCTATCTCATCGGTTTTATGTGCTGGTCCAGCGACGACCACGCCAACTCTTGCTGGTGGTCGACCTGCTTCCTGCTTGAACACGAGTTGCGAATTCCGGCGTTCTGCGAGCCTATGTTCGCTATGCCTTCGCGTTGATAAGCTTCAACAAGCCGCAGTTCCCTCGTAACGAGAAAATCCTGGACGAATTTTGATATTTCGGGGGTATTTTACCGATGGCCGATCGCGTGAACCCCGTTTCCCTTCACTCGCTCGCAAGGTGGTAAGATTGGGGCTTCTGTCCTGGAGATTTGAGTGATGCCCGCCTGCAAAAATTTGATCATCTTGGTTGCAATCACCGCGGGAAGCTTCAAATATGGAGACAAGCTTCTCGCTCAGCGTGTCGATTACGGTAACGATATTGCTCCAATACTTTCACGCCACTGTTTTGAGTGTCACGGCCCCGATGCTGGTGAACGTCAAGCCGATTTGAGGCTCGATTCCCAAGCAAGTGCGACGTCGCCTGCCGAATCTGGATTGACTGCTATCACACCTGGTGAATCAGGGACGAGTGAGCTGATCAAGCGGGTGAAATCTAATGGTGGTGATCGCATGCCGCCTGTGGATTCTGGTTCTCGACTGTCGCCCGAGGAGATCAAACAACTTGAAAGGTGGATTGACGAGGGAGCGACCTGGGAACGTCATTGGTCGTTTAACAAAATTGTGCGTAGCGCACCACCAATGGTTCGCAATCAGAACTGGGTACGGAACCCGATCGATCAATTCGTATTGGCCAAACTCGAAAGGGAGGGTCTTACCCCGGTCGCCCCCGCGAAACCTTCCGTCCTCGTTCGTCGTGTCTATTACGATTTGCTCGGTTTGCCTCCGACGCCGCGTGAGATGACCCATTTCTTAAACGATCAAGAACCAGACGCTTGGGACCGTTTGATTGACCGTTTGCTCGCTTCGCCCATGTACGGACAACGATGGGGGCGGCATTGGCTGGATGTCGCGCGATACGGTGATTCAAACGGTGGGGATGAAAATCATCTTTACCCGCATGCGTGGCGGTATCGCGATTACGTGATTGGCAGTTTCAACGATGATCTTCCCTTTGATCAATTCGTTAAAGAGCAAATCGCTGGCGACTTAATCGATGCACAGGTCACTGATGAGCCGCGTAGTAATGATCGCCTCACGGCGACCGGATTTTTGGCACTCGGAACGAAGATTCTTGCCGAGCGAGATGAAATAAAAAAACAGGCTGACGTGGTTGATGAGCAGATCGATACGCTTGGCAAAGCATTTCTAGCCGTCTCGCTTGGTTGCGCACGATGCCATGATCATAAATTTGATCCGATTCCGACTCGAGACTATTACGCCTTGGCTGGTATTTTTCACAGCACGAAGCTTGAAGATCAAGTGATTCAGACGGAGGCTGATCGCCAAGTGAATGCCGCTTACGAGAAGAAGCTTCAGGGACTCAACCAGCTGCGTATTCGTTTGCGAGCAGATGTAGAAGCTAAAATCGCATCAGCCGCTGGCGACATTCAACAATGGGAAGCTGAAAGTTTCTCCGTAGGAAATGTCACGATTTTGCGTGATGGTTATGGCCACGGCATTGGCATTATTTCGGATCGTGGGCCGCAATCGAGTTTCGCTGAATATGAAATCGACATTTCTGCCGATGGCCCCTACCTGCTGCAAGCCCGATATGCGGCTCGCGACGCGCGGCCGGGGCAAATTCTCCTGAACGGAACGATTGTCAACAAAAATGCGATCGCCAACACAACCGGTGGCTGGATGCCTGAACATCAGCAATGGTTTTCGCAAGGGACGGTTCTCCTAAAGGTCGGTGCGAACAAGTTACGGATTGAATCGGAACCGTTGATGTCGCACATCGATAAATTCCGGTTGATTCAGGGCACCAAATTTCCCTTGATCGTTGAAATGCTTAAGCAGCTTTCGCAATTGAATCGAGAAATCACTGAGTTGCAGAATACTCGCCCCAAGCCGAGCTATGTGATGGCGGTGACTGAAGGGACGTCACGTGACGTTCGGATTCACATTCGGGGTAGTCACCTTCAATTAGGGAAATCGGTCGCCCGTGGTTTCCCAACTTCGCTCTCCTCTGCTATGGATAGACCCAACGGAACAAAGCTCCGGCCATCGACGATTTCCCCTGCGGAGAGCGGGCGGTTGCAGTTGGCGTCCTGGATGACCGACGCTGGTGCCGGTGCCGGAGGGCAAACTGCTCGGGTAATCGTTAACCGTCTGTGGCATTGGCATTTTGGCGCGGGGATTGTGCGGACGACGAACGATTTCGGCTTGCAAGGTGCACGACCGACCCATCCTGAGCTGCTTGACTGGATGGCATCGGAGTTGATCCGACATGATTGGTCACTAAAATTCTTGCATCGAATGATTGTGACCTCTGCAACCTATCAGCAGGGTCATTCCGAGCATCCACGTCACCTTTTTCGTGGCCTTGCTCGCCGGCGACTCGAAGCCGAGGCAATTCGCGACAGTTTATTGATGCATGGGGGGAGTTTGGTCGTCGATCTCGTTGGTGATCCACTTGCGGTCAAGTCACAAGATCCTTCCCCGGCAGATTTGCATGCCAACGAAGCTGCTTACCGGAATTTTCGTAGACGGTCCGTTCATTTACCGATCATTCGCTGCAACACGAATCGGTTTTTGGTGCTGTATGATTTCCCAAACGCAACGACTCCGGTTGGCACTCGGGACAACACAACCGTGCCAACGCAATCGCTGCTTCTGATGAATGATCCATTCGTTGTGCAACAGGCTCAGGATTTTGCTCGCAGGATTCTGCGTCAATTTGATCATGAGCAATCTCGCGTAGAAGCCATTTACAAGCAACTATTTCAGAGACCGGCAACATCATCGGAAAGGGACGCCCTACTCGAATTCCGAAGCGAATTCGGCAAGCTAAGCAACGGAAGCGAGATCTCTGAACAGACGATATGGGGCGCTATGATCCACTCACTTTTTCTTTCCAGTGAGTTCATCCATGTTGATTGATTCCATCTGTCACCGCCGTCATCTGCTGAACCGGATATGCCTCGGATTTGGTGG
>JAYZAR010000201.1:0-10713 GCA_036339635.1 Planctomycetota bacterium
GTGAAGGAAACTTGACGTTGCTAAGCAAACCGTGCAACGCGTGGCCAAACTCATGGAATAGCGTGACCGCGTCGTCCCATGAGATCAGCACAGGCTCATCGTCGGCACCTTCGATGAAGTTAGAGTTGTTGGACACGATCGGGGTGATCGATTGGTTCATGTTCTCTTGGGCGCGGTAATCGGTCATCCACGCGCCACTCCGCTTGCCGTCTCTGGCGTAGGGATCGAGGTACCAAAGACCAATGTGTTTGCCATCGGCATCGGTGACTTCCCACACCGTCACATCGGGATGAAAAACCGGGATACCGCTGAGTTGCTTGTAGTGCAGGCCATACAGTTTAGTGGAAGCCCACATCATCGCTTCAATTAGCTTGTCCAGTTGCAGATATGGTTTAACTTCGTTGAAATCAAGATCGTACTTGTCTTTACGAACTTTTTCGGCGTAATAGCGGTAGTCCCAAGGAGCGATTTTGATTTTGACTCCCTCGGCGTCCGCGATCGCCTGCATATCGGCAACTTCTTCTTTGACCCGTGCTAACGCTTTGGGCCAGACTTTCATCATTAGGTCCATTGCGGCTTGAGGGTCTTTGGCCATGGTCGGTTCCATCCGCCAATGAGCATGTGTCTCGTAGCCCAGCAGCTTGGCGCGGGCCGCTCGAATTCGGAGGATTTCCGCGATGATCCGATTGTTGTCATGCTCGTCGCCGTTGTCACCGCGATTGTAATAATTACGCCACACTTTCTCGCGTAGCGGTCGATTATCGGCGTACGTCAGAAAGGGATCCATGGATGAGCGGGTATTAGTCACCGCCCATTTTCCACCCTTGTTGTTTCTCGCTTCGGCAGCAGCCGCCATGGCGGCGACAACACTGTCCGGCAACCCAGCCAACTCGGCTTTGTCGTCGATCCAGGTGACATAGCCTTGTTCGTCTTCCAGAACGTTCTGGCTGAAATCAGTAAACAGGCGAGCCAAACGAGTGTTCATCTGCGACAGTTTCGCTTTCTCGGCAGAGTTGAGAGCCGCCCCCTTGCGCAGAAATGTTTTGTAAAGATCATCCACCAGTCGCCGCTGGGCGAGATCCAACTCTTTATTCTTCATCGCGTCGCTGTTGTAAACAGCCGCAATCCGAGCGAACAGTTTCTCGTTCTGGTACACGCTGTCTTCGAATTCCGACAGCATTGGCACCACAACTTTCTCCAAGTCGGGTATTGGGCCAACATTGAGATTCGATGTGTAGACAAAGAAAATCGACTGCAACCGACTCATCGTCCTTCCCGAATTCTCGTAAGCAACCATTGTATTTTCGAACGTTGCCGGTTCGGGGTTTTCAGCGATCGCCTCGATCTCTTCCTGGCTGATTCGAATCGCTTCCTTGAAGGCTGGGACGAATTCTTCTTGACGAACCAAGTTCCAGGGCGGGACACCACCATGGGGCCCCGTCCAAGGTCTTAGCAGTGGAGAATTAGACACATCGATTCCTTCTTGGGAATGTCCAGATGGCGGGTTCCAACTCGCCACCGACATGGCGAGGACGAGGGTAGTTGACAGGCGCACGTTCACAAGCAACATCCTGGGGTGTAAAAGACGAATAACAGATCCGTGAATTCTACCAAATTTGCCGCGGACCGGTGTGTTGCGGCAGCCAATGGGCAGCGGATGGCGAGAGGCTTCGGGCGAGTTCGCGATTCACCAGGATCGAATAGTTTCATCAAGGGTAGAGCAGTGATCTGCCCCGCAAGCTCGCGTTCTGAATCGGGTATGAGTGGGACATCTGAGCGTTTGGGAAATCATTGAGCTCTTTTTTGCCACGCTTTCCCTCGCTGTCCCGCCCGAAATTTCAGCGTTTCTAACTGGGAAATCAGCTCGGTGTTCTTGCAATCAATGACGATTTCAACGGTGGTTACCCGCTGCTGCTCCAATCGCTGCAGCGTTGCTCCAACCAGATAGCATTCGGCTGCGGTCAATGTGCCACGTTCATGGCAGGCTCCCAAGTCAATGATTGCCTTCGCTGGATCCATGACTTCTGCTTCGGGATCACTGCACCAAAGCGAAATAGCGGCTAATTCTTCCCCGCTGGCACTCAATAGCTGGATTTTTTTAACATCCATATGCGACATCGCTGCCGCTTGGCGGGGAGCATGATATACCTGCGGCGTTTGTGTGATCTGGGCATTGCGTCTCAGTTGAATCGCATCACGGTTTATCGGTGGCCGGTACTGGAAGGTGGTCGCAACCATCTGAACGAATTCTTGTTCCGCTACGAATTCGGCTGCTCTTAGCACGCTGATGGTTCGCTGGTCCAAAAGCGAAATCGCTGTTCCGTGGCCAAGTGGATCCAGTCCCGCGTATCCATAGGTGTCGTCTCGGATCAAACCAACTTGAATTTTCGAAAGTCCCGCTTCGATACAACGTGTTTCTGCAGCAAGCAGCAATGCTTTGCCGGCTTGATCATCCGTAGGCAAGAAGCAAAGAGCGCAAATGTAAACTTTCGTCGAATCCTGTTGGCAGGGTGCAAAGGCGATCCAGCCGGTGGGACCCTCGGGTCCAACATTCACTAGCAAGTCTGATGGTTGAAAAAAGATTCGGGCTACGACTGCCTGCTCGAATTTTGACAAGCTGATCATCGGCGGCTGCCCCAACGCGGAGAAGTGCTGGATCCATATTTCCAGCAGTTGGGGCAAATCAGAGTTGCGAAAGGGCCGTATGCTCATCCCTGCATCATGCCAAAATCAGCGGTCAGCGAGAAGCCTTGCTTAGGAACGATCGTCACAATCGTTACGGTCGTTACTTATTGACGCTCTTACCGGCCTTTCACGAACAATCCAAACTTACGGGCCGAGCTTTCTGGGTGATTGGTCGATGCATTTGGTACCGGCCGAGGGCTATCCGAGTGGATCGCCCAACGCATGGCTGAGCGGGTCATTGCCGAAGCGAACGTGGTGTGGGATTGCGGTCGATGAAGTGGTGATTTTCTCTCGCGGAGTTTGTATTGAGCGGTGGGATGACGCTTGGGCGCGTCGTCCCACCGTTTTTTTTGCTTGCGATGTTCGTCGTCGCTTTCTGGATACAGATAGGCCGACAGGTTTGCGGTTCGGTTCTCTTCGGGAAGCGAGTTTCCGGCACGTCTTGGATCTTACTAGCTGATAGGCTGTTTTTCCGTCGTGGGCTGTTTTTCCGTCGTGGACTGGGATCGGCTCTATCTGGATGGCATTCGCGAAACTGGTTTATCTTTGGCCATCTTGTTGTGGCCGGTTGCTTCTTTACAATGGCCGCTTGTTCAGTCTTTCCGTAACTTCTCGGGAAAGCGGAAGAACCGTTGGTCAAAGATGTCGTCGGAAGTGTACCAAGTGGACCCATCGGGTCGCTTGAACATGCGATCACTTTCTTGTTTGCTGAGTGGTCGAGCCCCAACCCGTCCAAAGACGGCAATTTGATTACCGCTCTCGTCCACCGCTCGATCGCGGTCCATGCCGCGACTGACCGCCAATGCGTGGCCATCCTTTGGCAGCTTGTAAGTCGAAACGAGGTATGGCATCGGTCGAGGTGAGAAACCGTCGTTGCCAGGAACTTCAGGACTGGTCAGTTGAACGACTCGCAGGCCATTTTTCCCATCCGCGACATAGGCGAACTGACTGACGTTGGTGATCCCAAGTTGCACATCATGCGCGTCATTGATGCAGCCGTTGGCATCGTAAACTTGATCAAGATACGCCTGCAGTGGACGTTCAATATTCAAAATCGCCAGGCCGTACTTGCCTGCCGCGACATAGGCGTAGGTGCGGGCAACATAGATGCCATGTGCATCAGCGAGTGGGACCACATGCTTGATCTTTGGATGGGCCATATCGCTGATGTCTAGTACCTTGACTCCATCGCGGTCGGTGATAAAAGCGTACCGGAACTGAGCCGCAACGGCATGCGGATGATTCAGTTCCTCATGACCGATGTGGTGCGTCACTTTGGGGCAGGTTGGATCGCTGATATCGACAACGACTAAGCCTTCGTGGCAGCAGATGTATGCGTAGGTACCCACGATCGAGATCGATTCGGCGCCATCCAGGATGCCATTTGGATTAAAGGTTAAAGCGCGTTCGAGGTAATTGTTCATCGGATTACCATCCAACAGCGTTCCGGCACCCACCAGAATCAAACCCTCTTCACGATCGGTGACATAAATGTAGGCATACATACCGTGAACGGCTGATTCTTCGTTGGATGGGTCTTGTTTGCGGGTTGGGTCCGGCGCGATGGTGGTCGGCGCGGCGACACCAGTGGCGTATTTCGACCGAACATAGAATCGTTGTCCAACTGGCGAGACAGGAGCGGAAGTGATTCGTTCGCTAAACGCCTTATGATCGATGAAGGCGATGTCAAAGACTCTCAAGCCTCCTTCGCCACAAGCCGCATAGAGGTATTCCCCTCGGTGTTGTAGATCGAGGATTTCCGGCTTACGGAACCGAAGCGATAAGGATTCGATGATGTCACGTCCAGGATGTTCATGCGAATGTTCGAGTTTCCGACCGTGCTTAAGATGTTCCTCGTAATTCTCCGGGTAGGCCAACTGATGAAGCGAGCTGCCGATCACGGCTTGGGGTTCGGTGGTCTCCGTTACCACGACCGCCTCAAAGCCATGCTCTCCGGCTGCAACGTAGCAGTACTTCCCGATAAAGTTCGTGTATCCTGTCCCCTGCATCAGCAACTGCGCCATGATCGCATTGTTGTCTTCGTTGCCCGATAAATGGCAGTCCGTGCAGCTTTTCGTCTCATAAACCCCGGACGCAGCATGGTTGGATTCATTATCCCAGCCGGCTCCGCCACGAACGGTATGTGGTACGTTGGTGCTAAATGCGATACCGCTCATCCCATCTCCGCTGATGGTTTGTTGTTGCGTGTAGATCGCTTCCCGATTGGCGTTGTAGCTGGTGACGTGAATTGCACAGCTGCTTCGTGCCGGTCCAATCCGGTTGCCGGTCACATTTCCGTCACGGGCGAGCATAAATACATCGTCTCGGAGCGTTTGGAAGTTGTAACTTGTTCGATTTCGAGTGACATCACCGCGATTATGAAGTTCCGGTGACTTAATGTTCGCTCGCTGTGGCAGGTGGCATCCGAAGCAACTTGGGTTCCATGAACTGTGGCAAGAAATGCAAGACATGTTTTCGTTTCGATGAGCACAGCCAATCAGGTCCTCTTGACTTGTTCCGCCCCATTCCAATTTTCCGTCCTCGGCCATGCGGACGGTCTTGGCTGCATGGCTGCGTGGGTTGTAATGGTCACTATCAGGTCGAACGGTGTCCGCGGTTTGGGTGACTTCCCAATAGAGATCGGGTTCGACCGTGCTGCGCTGGATCAGCTTGGGCTCCTGGCCAGGTTCACGCAGAATTTCGAAACGTGGCGCGTCGAAAGTCGTTCGCATTGCCAACAGGTTTGATCCGCCCTTGGGTGCCGCCGGTCCGCTTGTTGGCAATCTTGGAGCTTGGCCGCTGGCAAGTTGTGCCTCCACTTTTTCGATCAGGGATTGCTCCGCCGTTCCGTGGCAATCGATGCACTGGATCTCAATTGCCGCCCGAACTTCGTTATAGAGTTTGGTATTACCGTGGCCGTCTTGGTAGAAGTGACAGTCGGTGCAGTGCATGCCTTTTTCCATATGGATGTCCATCATATGGACCGGTGCGTCGGGGCGGCATTTACCCTGTTGTTTCTCTTTCGCCGTTGTCGGGGCGACGGCCGTTCGTAGTTGCTCGTTTTCAACGTTTTCGATTGGATCGTTCTTCCAATCAAGTAGAGTACCTGCACGGTCTTTCTTGAACACAGCGCGGTAGACCCATCCGTGACCATGGAAATCAGCAAATTGAGTGTGTCGCAAATGCGGATTCAGATCACTGACATTGGCCAAGAATTCGGGGTCGCTCCAGTTGCCTCTCGCGGCGGCTTCGTTTGGATTTGACTCTGTTGCCCGTATGTAATCCTCAGCCGTTAGATGCTTTTGCTCGCGTGGGTACATGAGTTCAGCATCTGTTTCGTTATCCCACCACATGTAACCGAGATAGCTATTCAACACATTCGTGCCCGGGTGGACGTGGCACACCATGCATTGGCTGGTTGGCATTCTTAATTCAAATTTGTGCTGGATTGGGTGACCGGGCTGATCCTTGGGGATCGTCGGATCGATGTATTTAACCCACTCATCCCGTTCGGCTGCGGCGGTCCCGCGGTTTCCGTACTTCGCCAGGAACCCGCTGGCGGTCGCGTCGCGGTCGTTTGCAGAGAGGACGTGGCAGGCCCTGCAGCCGCTGCTGCGATAAACACCCGCGTGGTCGTTCGTGCCAAGGAAATTGAGGGTCGGATCAAGCAAACGAGTTTTCGCTAACCCAATGAATACCGGATCCGTGCGATTTTCGGTGCCCAAGCCACGCACGCTTAGCCTTTCCCGTGGACGCCCTGGTTCTTCGAGCGTCTCAGGGATACCCACCTCAGCTTTGAACCGTCCGCCTCGCTCGAAAATCCGCAGTACGTTACCCGGTTGCGTTACTTGATAAGGAATCAGCGGCTGCAAAAACGGCAAAACGCCTTTGTTGCGAATCTCCTCGGGAGTTGGTCGTGGGACGGTTTGCAAGATCTGGGGCGCCCCATTCATGCTGTACGACTCGCCGAAGCGAGAATATTTTTCGTCGGTGCCGCCATTGTTATAAAGAGCGGCTCCCCACAGCATGCATCCATGGGTCATCATGCTTTTGCGCAATTGCAGCACCTCGTTGGCGTGGCATTGACCACAAGCAATGTGTGCAACGCGTAAATCTCCCGGGTTCATGAACCGGATGAATTTAGGATCCTCGTGGTTGAGCAGGGTATAGCTGCGAACGGGGTTGCTGCTGCCCTTCCAAGCGGGAGCGAATTTGGGCCAAACGTGCGCGCCTTTTAAATCGTATCGAGTGGCATCACCTCCATGGCAATCGGTGCAACCGATCTGAATACTGTTGACCGGATGCATGTGCCCCACATCGGTATGGCAATGGATACAACCTTCGCTTTTAAATTGTGCGTCCTCCTTCGTTTGTCGAATCAGGTCGACCGCTCGTAGATCGTTGGGGATCGGATAAGACGGGTTATCAGCGATTCCAAGTCGGCGAGCCAGGTCCCAGGGATCGTCACCGCGATTGCCGATTCCCGGTTCGCTTGCGCCCAGGGTGTTGGCTCCCGTTCCGGGTTTTCCGTGGTAACTTCTCGGCAAGGGTATTTTTTCGGCTGGGATCTGGTAACGAGATGGCAGCCGCGTCGGTTTGGGGACAGGATTTTGAACACTCAGTTTGGCAATGCTCGGTGGTGGTGTCGGTGTGTTCGCCTCGGACTTCGCAGACCGGTCAGTCAATGAAAACGTGACGCTGGCTTGGACGACCTTGCCTCCCGCGTCTTGCTCTTCGCCTTCGGCATATGCGGTTGCGAGATAGCTGCGGAGTTTCGCAATTCGCTCCCTCGGCGACTGGGCGTTGACCGAGGAGTTAGATCCGCAAACTACCAGCAATTCAATGATCAACAGGATAGCGGGTGGTTGAAAAAGACGGTTCATGAATCCATTCACGATTGGGTTTGCCAAAAGTCCTTGCCGGCATTTGTATCTGAGCCGCCGATAAACAGGCGGTTCGAATGCAATCAATATTCTAAAAGCACTTCCAAAAACCCAGAAACCGGGTTTGAGGTCTTGCCATTTAAATTCTGAAATAACGAGTCATAACCATCACCGGTCACCAACGTGGACAAGCCCCCCAGTAACTCAATATTGTTGTTGAGCAATGGGCGATACTCCAATCCTGTACTTAAATCGGCACCGATGAAATGCTCAACTTCGCCGACAAATAGGTAGGTTTCTAAGACTTCTGTCTTATCAAACCACAGGAAGTTAACATTGTTGATGGTCTTCAGACGGGGGGTGATGTCAGCGTCGAGGCCAAGATTAAAGAGATGCAAGCCTGGATTGACGAAGTTGGTTTGTCCCTGGAACTTCGTGTTGCGCATACTGGCACCCAGACTCTCGCGGTTAGTGAGTTCGACGCCAAATAGGCGGATACCTTGTCGACCCCAATAGCTGAACTCCTGCCCCGCGAAATTCGGATTTGCAAAAATCGCGTCGAACCCTGTTGCTCGGTCATCGTTCGGATCGCTGTCACCAGAATTGTAGAAATAGGAGGTTCGGAAACGGACCCAGTCGCGGTCGTATGATAATTCCAAGGCAGCCAGGTAGGCACTGATGTCGACTTCACGACCCGCGATCGGGTTCAGGTCGTCGCGGCCGAAGACATAATAGAAAGCACTGCTAACATTGATTCGTTCAATGTGCCCGTTGCTTGCCGTTCCAAAGTAGTAGCTGCGAATGTCGTGCGGGGCGGCCACGCCTACTGGATCAGGCCGTACCAGGAATCCGTTGCGGTCAAATTCGATAGACGGTTGATCGTGGTTGTAGTGAAACGAAAAGTTGATGTTGTAGCCAGGGTACAGGAAATCTTGGCGGTAGTAGTTTGCGATCAGAGTGTTCTGGTGCCGGTCTTTATCGAGCCGATTGAGTTGGCTGTTCGTGTCCTTTTCCATCTGGTCAAACCAGATCACATTAAATTGATCGCGATTGCTGTTGCGAGTTCCGAATAAGCGAACGCCGCGGTTGATATCATTGAAAATGAACCCGCGGAAATCACTCACAAATAGTTGGCTACCGGCCCTCACGGAGGCAAAGTCATAGTATGGACTGAGGTCGGCGAGCTTGATCTCACCAAACCATTCTTCCAACGCAAAGAAATCGCGGTACCGACTCGTACCATCCAAGACATTTGGGCTGACGACAGCTAGCTCGTCTGCAACAAACCCGTTGAAGTTATAAATCAAATCAAACTTGACTCGCCAATCGGGTGGCTTGAAGAAGGTATTGCCATGAAACAAGTCGAAAGCAAGTTGGGTCTGATTGATAAAAGTGAAAGAGTCGGGATCGCCAAAGAAAGCCGCTGATCCAGGATTACGGCTTGCTTCGAATGGTGTGGTTGGTGTTGGCAGTTGCCGCGCTTCGAACAGGGACAAGTTCACCCCAGTCACGTTCAGGAACGTATGTTGACCGATGATCGGGTAGTCGCCCTTGAGAACGTTTTGATTGTAGGGGTCCCACCAAGCACCTTTGATACCGGGGTAGTCATCCATGATTGGATGGCCCTTGCCGTATCGATCAGAATTCTGTTGGCCTAAACGCCAGCGATCTTCCACTGGGATGAAGTGGTTGCTTTGCTGAGTCTCAGTTGGAAGCACTCCGCTCGGTCCTGTGAAGCCGTAAGGAGCTTCGTACGGAAGCACATACAGTGGATTCCGATGGTCTTCCTCGGGCCCAATCATCGGTAGCCGCTCGGCCGGTTCATCCGAATTTCTCAGTACGCTCGGACGTGTTGGCTTCGGTCGTGATTCGTCATCAGGCCAGATCTCGGCAATTTCCGTGGTTAACGCACCGTCTCGCCAAACTAGCGTCGCCGGAATGTCATCGTCAGCGACGATCAGCGGCACGACCGGTGCTTGTACGATCTGTGCAAAAGACGCTGAACCCGAGTGTCCTTCAGGCGGTTCGCCGGATGACGGCGACTGTTCGCCGGATGACGGCGACTGGGCGGCAGAGGGCCCGCAAAGCCCGGAGATCCCCAGCCCTGAAATCACCAGCCCGGAGGCCCCAAGCAGAGTGGTCCTAAGCACAGAGGTCCAGATCAGGGCCTTTAGCCCTGGCATCGAGACGTGGCGGCGGCACCAGTTGGATCTCATGAGCCCAGTTTTGTTCAGAAAGTAATGCAGCGTGGTATCAAGAAGAATTTGATTTTTCGTTCGTTCTCAGCGATCGACACCTCCACGAACCGTTGACTTTATCGGTTCTAACGCTCGTAGTACTCGTACCGAATGCAATCACATTCGGTATTTTTCTGATCTAGCTGAGAGTTTTTGAGATCGAACTCGTCAAACCTGGGGCTTTGAGTAGCATAGGGGTGAAGGCGCACCTTTGTGCCGATTTCACAAATTAGGCGAACCCGCACCACCGTTGCTGGGTGGGGAGGGCCGTGAAATCACCGTATTGCTAGCTAGAGAAGTGATATGACTCGACGGCGTCGACCATCCAATACGCTCAGGCGAAAACCTCGGATATTGCGGAGTGAGCGTTTGGAATCCCGTCAACTGATGGCGGGTGACTTGTCTTTACATAACGAGGCATTACCAAGCGATGTAAACGGTGACGGAAGCATTTCGCCGGTCGATGCACTTGTGGTTGTAAATTACCTCACTCGAGCGCATTCGGCGGAAGGGGAATTCGTTGGTTCGATTGCCTCGTCTACTAAACAGGTGGATGTTGATAACAATGGGTCCGTCACGGCGAAAGATGCTTTGATGGTGATCAATGATCTCCGTGCCGAGGGTGAAATTGATCCTGCCAGTACAGGGCGGCCTGCAGAACTGGACTTCACCCTTTTCCCCAAGGCAGCGAATGTTGACGCGGTGGGTGGGGCATTGTTGGACATTGATGTACTGACGAACTTCAAAGCGTTGGATCCGACGAATCCAACCTTTCAATACGCATCGACATTCAATCTTCAGCATCGGTTGGGGCTCGACCCAAGTGACTTGACTAAGCCAAGTGCGAATGAGATCAATGCTTCGGATGTGCAGGCGTTGCTCGATCGAGCTTCGGCAGCGACAACGAG
>JAYZAR010000202.1:0-12712 GCA_036339635.1 Planctomycetota bacterium
CGGGAAAGAGAACAAACATTGCCAACACGAAGGCAAAACGAGATCTCATTAATTATTCTTCTAAACAAACAAGATAAAGCTGGCGATCTGTTTCCGTCGCGTCCTGAGTATCGACGCCTTGCGACTGCCTGTCAATCAACACCCCACCGGTAGGATGTCATCTCCCCAAAAACAACCCCAACGAAAAACGGTAGAAAAAACTATTTCCGGGCCATAGCGTAGGGCCTTCCCCCGTCAACGACGAACCGTCTCGCCCCTTCGGTCTCAAAAGTATGTGTTGCGGCGTCAACTCTCCTTGTGATTCTTTCAAATTGGGCAACGAATGGAGAATCCCATCACTCGCTTCTCTCGCCTACCCGATCTAAACTGTGCACCCAAGATTCGGTATCGAACCGGAGACCACATGCCCCCAAGCGACCGTAAGTGATGCAATGCTCCTTCGCTGCCTGCTGTTTTTTTTCGTCCTCGCAGTACCGCGATGCAGCTTGGTTGTCGGACAAACGGCCAGCCGTGCGGGAAACCAAAAGACAAAGAGATTTGATGTACCGGATGGCATTGAACGACTGCCGGACCTTGAGTATTCCCGACCAGATGGGATCTCATTGAAACTGGACCTTTACCGACCGACTGCCACCAAGCAGCCCACTGCAGCGCAAAACAGACTTCCAGTCGTCGTGTTTGTACATGGTGGTGGCTGGAAAAATGGAGGCAAGGAATCAGTCAAAAAACGCCTCTGGCTGGTGCCCAATGGATTTGCAATCGCCAGCATCAATTACCGGCTTACGAACGTTGGAAAATGGCCTGACCAAATCAATGACTGTTACGCAGCCGTAAGATGGCTGCGAAGGAATGCCGAACGCTACAACCTTGCGGCTGACAAGATCGGTTGCTGGGGAAGTTCCGCAGGGGGACACCTTGCAGCATTGATGGGAACCCGCCCCTGCCCGGATTATGAAGTGACCTCCAGTCGCGTGCAAGCTGTTTGCGATTGGTTCGGACCAACCGCCTTGTTAACCATGCCACCAAACAATGTCGGCAATGGCCGGACAGAAGCCGACGTTGCAAATTCGACGGGAGCGAAACTACTGGGAGCAACCGTCCGTGAAGTTCCGAAATTGGCAAGGGATGCCAGTGCAATCGACCACGCCAGCTCCGATGACCCGCCATTTTTGATCATGCACGGTGACGCGGATCCCGGAGTGCCCCTGTCGCAAAGCCAAACATTCCATCAACGACTCAGTGATACCGGCGTCACGTCCACGCTTATTATTCTAGAGGGCGCCGGTCATGGCGGATCGGAATTTGACGCAAATACATCACAGGATGCAGTCATCAATTTCTTCCGCCAACACCTAAGCAACTAATTTTTCCAACTCACCCACTAAAACATGACTCGAGCACAAAACCCAACGTGCTGCCAAAGGAATGAACCATGAAGTCGCCAATGTCCAATCGCCGTCGATTCCTGACTCAAACCGCATCGGTCGCTGCCGCCGTCGCCGCGGCACCACGCTTGCTGGCCGCTCCCGATCCGAAACCAGCCTTCAAAGTTTCATTGGCACAGTGGACGATCAATCGAGAACTTCGTTCCGGCAAGATTGACAATCTTGATTTCGCAAAAGTCGCTTCTGACCATGGCATCTACGCAATCGAGTACGTCAACCAATTTTTTATGGACAAGGCAAAGGACGAAGCGTACCTCGGCCAAATGAAAAAGCGGGCAACCGATTTGGGTGTTGCAAACGTGCTGATCATGTGTGATCGCGAAGGTAATATTGGTGATCCCAACGAAAAGAAACGAGGGCAAACCGTTGAAAACCACCGCAAGTGGATCGATGCAGCAAAGTTCTTGGGGTGCCACAGCATTCGTGTCAACGCTGGCAGTTCGGGAAGCTGGGAAGAACAAGTCAAACTCGCAGCCGATGGTCTCGCGCGACTGACAGAAATTGGGGACAAGGCAGAGATCAACGTAATCGTTGAAAACCATGGAGGCCTTTCCAGCAACGCGGACTGGCTAGCTGAAGTAATCAGTCAAGTTGACCACCCGAGATGCGGTACACTGCCGGACACTGGAAACTTTCGCATCAACAACGGGGAAACTTACGATTCCTATCGCGGTGTCGCTAAGTTGATGAAGTGGGCCAAAGGGGTTTCGATCAAAGATCGCGTTTACGATGACAAAGGAAATTCAAGCGAGATGGATTTCGCGAAAATGCTTAAGATTGTCATCGACGCCGGGTACCACGGTTACTGCGGCATCGAATACGGAGGATTCGCTGGCCTCGCTGCTGCCCGCGAACGGCTCGAGCGGGTTCGTGAAGAAATGAGCTAATCTTCGCGTTACCGAATTTTCTCAGACTGGCCCGAGCCATTGTTTGTGTATCGCTCTGCTTTGCTTCACCTCATGCCACTTTGCACAAAGCAGCAAGGCCAGGCGAGCAGATAGATGCAGGCAACTACATAGATTCAAGCAACTTCCAACAAACGAGTTGCATTCGCGGCAGATGAAAAGGGCCTTTCCAGAGGTTGCCTTTCAAACTCGAACTAATTCGTCCATCACGGTGCAGGTAACCAAACCACTCGCCATGCTCGGGATCTGCGAAGTGACGGTGCGCCCAATCATGAATTTGCTGGTGCCACTTTGCATATTTCGGATTCCCGGTGAGTTTATACGCCATCAGGGTTGCGATGATCGTTTCATTTTGGGGCCACCAGAATTTCATATCGTGCCAATACTCCTGAACTGGCCGCCCATCCACATCGACATAATAGAGGATCCCGCCGTGCTCTGAGTCCCACCCTCGCTGCCACATCCAATCGAGCATCTGGCACCCCATTTCGATCAAACCTGGATCCTCGCGAATCTGTCCTTCACGCAAAATGAACCAAGCTCCCTCAATCGCGTGCCCCGGGTTTAGCGTGCGTTCATCAAAATGATCGATTAACTCACCCGTTGGACCGACAGTCTCCATCACACACTCGATCTCCGGTTTCAGATGGTACTGGCGAATGTCATCAATGCTTCGGTCAATCCACGCGGTGGCATCGGCCAAGCCGATTGAATCGCGAAGTTCCTGTGCAGTCGCAATCGTAATCATCGGAAAACCGAGCCCACGCTTGGGTCGGGTAGCCGTAAACTTGGCATTCACCTCATCAGCGTTGAGGTGGTGATCAGTGAATCGAGAGAACGCCCGCTGCGCGCTCTCGCTGTAAACATCGTCACCTGTCGCCTGGGCAAGCTCACCATAAGCGATCGCCGCAAAACTCTCGGAAAAGGCGTAGCGGCGTTTTCGAATCGGCCGCCCATCTCGGGTGACCTGAAACCACATTCGTCCATCAGATGGATCGCATCCATATTTATCGAGGAACCGCGCACCAGACTTCGCTAACTCGAGCCATTGCTTTTTCGGCTCCACGTTGTTGTAAAGCTCACCCAACAACCACGTGAACCGCCCCTGTTGCCAAATCCCCTTGTCCGTATCAACAACCGTTCCATCGCGGTCAAGCGCCATCATAAAACCACCATGTTGCTGATCCACGCAGTGATTGAGCCAGAAGGGCAACGTATTATTCAACAGACCATTACGGTAAGAATGAATCAAGGATGTCTTTCTGGCGAGATCCATTGCGGCTTTTCTCCTGCTTGAAACTTAGCTTGACGCCAAGCTTAACCAACCTACAAAAACCAACTGCAGCCCACGGAAAAAGTCGATATCCCAATATAATGGCAGCCTCACATAGACTGCTGGCTAAGCATCCCTCAACAATACGCTCGGTGATGACTATCGACAGTTGCGTTCGTACTTGACTACTGTCTTTCCAACTGGTCAAGATCGAATCGATGCAACACTTGGTTATAATCGCAACGAGGCGTTGGATCCTGTGACTTGCAAAAGTGCGGGTATAGGTCGCTTAGAAATTCAACTGGGACGATTCTCCTGGCGCAAAACTGGGGTGAACCTGCGGATTGTAAAAGCGGTATTGGTCATGGGGCACTACAGGGACGGCCTGCTCCCGGGGGCCCAGGGGAGAGTCGGATTCGGCATACCAAATCTTACTGATCAGCGATAAAGCATCGCCGTTCTGTGTGCAAACCGCGATCAACCGATTGTGATACGCATTCCAAGCAACCGCCCCGCGATGCGGCGTGATGACTTTATCACTGCGGCGAGGTTTGACATTTTGGGGAACATTTAAAATCTTCGTCCTCTTGTGTTTGGACCAATCCTCGAAGATCGCTAGGCTGCGCGGCTTGGAAAACGGATCGCCAAACAGCACCCACTCGACAACGGATTCATCAGTCCATTCAATTAAGTGCCCGTAAGGTCTCGTTGGTGGAACCAGAGCATCGCTCGACCTTTTGCGACAAAGCACGCGATGTTGTTTGAATTGCTGAGATTCTCCCAGCCAAACGCAGAGTCCTGCATCCGTGGTAATAAGCGGTGGTTCAATTTTGACATAACTTGCAACGAGGTGATCGTGGCCTGACAGATCTAGAAGGCGGGCTTAACCATCCAACCACGTTGCTCCCTTTCCCGGCATCTTCGCCAAGTTTCGCGGCCGTGCATCATCACCAAAAAATAATCGTCGCGTAATCGAATCGGTGGCGGCAGTACCGACAAAGGATTTCCCGGCGTCGTCACCCCGATCATGCGAAACCACGCAAATGGATCGTGGGACAGATTCGTGTCGCCCCAGCCCCAGAACAATTTGCCTTCGTGAATAACCTTGTTGAACACTGTCGTTCCCAAAGACAGGTTGGTCCCTCGATTCTGTTTTCAGGCTGAGCTTTTGACTTTCGGCAAATATCCCGACACCTGTATTCCTGAGGAATCGCATCGCTGGAAGCCGGCGATTAAGTCAGACGGTTAGGTCTCCACCTGTCTGGGGTGTCAAGCGAGCACCTGCATACCCAAACTTGTCCCATGGAAGCTCAAAGCCGTGACCACGGATGTGAAATCACGTCTGAACACCCAGCAATTCTGGCGCATCCATCGCGATCAACCCGGCGTTGTCCGAAACAAATCGCGAATTGTGCGTTGTGCGCAGCTCCACCAATGGAACCAGCCAACCGTTTTCTGAATCAATGATTTTGATACAGGATGAACCTGCAGCGTTCGACCAATTTGGTAGGGAAATACAAAGCACAAACAGGATTAAGTAGCCGGCCCCCGCACGTCTCTACCCCTAGCTTCCAAGGAACAAAATTTGAATGTTCTCGTTGTAGTCTAACGCTTTTTAGTTGCAAAAAAAGCCGAGCCGCAGACGCGGCCCGGCACAGAAGACCTAGCTTTTATCGGGCGAACTCGATTACTTGCTTGGTGGCAAGATAACCTTATCGATGACGTGAACAACGCCGTTGCTGCACATGACGTCAGCCTTGACCACTTTCGCGTTGTTAATCATTACGGAACCATCCTTCACAGCGATCTTGATTTTTCCACCTTGGACAGTATCTGCCTCGCTCAGTGTCATTGCAACTTTGGCGGGTACTTTGCCGGCAACGACGTGGTACTTCAGAATTGCTTGCAGCTTTGACTTGTTCTCTGGCTTCAACAACATTTCGAGCGTTCCCTCAGGGAGTGCCGCGAACGCTTCGTCAGTTGGTGCGAATACAGTGAAAGGACCTTTGCTCTTCAGCACATCAACCAAGTCGCCAGCCTTCACGGCCGCGACAAGCGTGTTGAATTTTGCGGCAACCGCGGTGTCGACGATGTCCTTGGTCTTTGCCGCGTCGTCAGCACGGACAGCAGGAGCAGCGAGGAATGCGAAGGCCAAGCAAGCGAAGAAGGAAGCACGTTTCATGTGAGAAACTCCGAGTGAAATATGGGGGGTGAGTTGCTTTTGAACAGAGGACTTTAACGGGATGTCAAGTGATTTTGGCGAAAAAAAACATGCGGCTTAACAGCACGATCAAAATGCCCTTCTAAAACAAAAAAAATCTCCGCAATAACCGCGTTGCAATCGCGGTACATGCAGCACCATTTCCTTGATCTGAACGGTGGAAGCCGACGACGACATGCCACAAGGAAACGAAGCACAAATAGATACGGCCTAAAACAAACCGGCATTCCGCATTACGTAGATCAAGCAAGTCCAGGGCACTGGCCCGGTGACGTGTATTGGTTCGGAGCGTGGTTTAATTCGGGTACGGGTCAGCCGATTTCGGTTGATCAACGTTGCGGCTGATCAACATTGTTCACCAATGAATCAATCCAACCTGTCACTCGACGAGAGGCTCGAGTCGACCAACCGCGGCACCCCGCAGAAATCACATCTCACCGTCTATCGGATTCAAAACCGCTTACCGGGCGGGGCGATCTCGGTATTCTCGATGGCATTGACGACAATTGTTTGAAATCGCGGCCAGTGCTTCGCGACATTCTGAAAGAGACCGAGTCGTTCGTCGCAAACCGGCCTCCAGCTTGGCGGCCGAATCGCGAGAGGACGCAAGCAGAGCCAGAAATCGAGTCGATCGCTGATCACGAGTACTCCGGATCAACTCCGTGAAATGCTCCTTCAATATCAATGCCTCGTGAGTGGGATCGCGATCGGGGTCGTCAGCCAGCGCCTTCCAGCCGGTACTGCGAAGCTGTGACAGATGGCTAAACGCCCCTTCGATTTCAACCATCGACTTGGCCATCGGTAGCACCTGCACAGATTCAAGAAACTCGAATGGTAAGGCTTGCAGCAGCGAAGCATCCATTTTGTGCGTTCCCGCTGCTGCCTGGTACAACCCCGTGTAATGCTCGCTTGTTCCGGCAAGCTGCAGGAACCCAACTCCATCAGACGGTGCGATCACCCCGGCACCAACCCCCGCCACCACCGCTGCTGCGGGACTTCGATGCTTGCCATGGTGACAATGAAAATAGATTGGTCGGGGGAGTTCGAGGACGGCCTTGGCGAGTCGCCGCGCGTGAGTCTCCGAAATCCCCTCGTAGCCGTGCGGTAGATGCACGTAACGCAGACCATGCCGCCGAGCGGCATCCAAATCGGGCATTGCCCCATCGACGCTGACGATGGTCTTGATGCCAAGTCGCTTCAGCTGCTCAAAACCGAGATCACCGCTTGGCGTTCCGCCCGAAAATAAGTCTGGATGAATCCGGAATGCGTTCGGGAGCATTGTCAAGTGATGCAGCCGCACCACATGAAGCTCGGCCGAAGCAGTGTTGCCGACGAAAAGCACCAGCAGACAGCAAAGGAGGGAAACTCGTTTCATCGCTGCATCGTATCCCAATTTGGAAATACCTGCAGCCCAGAGGGAAGCGGGAGCCGAAATGAATCGGGTGCCGATGTCTCTCGAAGATCACGCTCCTCTACTTTCTAGATTGGCAGGGAGGGAGACAGGCCTCTGGTTAGGCAAGGAGACAGGGCCGGTCTAGTTCCACCAGCAAGAATCCATTTCACTACCACCAGCCAACGCTCTGAAATCCGTTGAACAGAGAACTTTCCTGACTCGCCGGCCAGGAAACCGCCGTGCTTTGTAAGCGATTCCGCCCGGGAGCCTCACTCAACAACATCGGTAATCAAGCAGACGCCTAAGAATCAACGATGCTTCGATAATAATCGACGCTTTGATGGAGTCCCTGGGACATCGACACATCCGGCTCAAACCCGAGCAACTTTCTCGCCTGAGAAATGTCAGCCAAGGAGTCACGAACGTCACCAACCCTTGGAGGTTCGTGAATCGGTTCGATGCTCTGCCCCAAGATTTCACGCAAGGTCACCAGCAAATCCAACAGCGTCGTTCGCTCGCCACGCGCCACATTGAAAGTCGATCCGCTGATGCCAGGTGTGGTGGCGGCTAATAAATTCGCCTTCGCAACATCTTGCACGTAGACGAAATCGCGGGATTGCTGCCCGTCGCCGTAGATAATCGGTCGCTCCCCCGCCAGAATCATCGAGACAAAACGTGGAATCACCGCGCTGTACTCGCTTTGGGGATCTTGCCGCGGCCCGAACACGTTGAAGTAGCGCAGGATGACCGCTTCGATGGGGAAACTCCGCACAAATGCCTGACAATAAGCTTCGGACGCAAGCTTCGCCGCCGCATAAGGCGATAGCGGCGCGGAGGGATCGACCTCGCGTTTGGAGACGAACGGTGAATCACCGTACGCTGCGCTCGTCGAGGCAAGAACGAACCGCTTCACGTTCGCCTGGGATGCAGCACGCAATAATTGGACCGTACTGGTCGTGCACCAAGCATGGCACAAATCGGGTTCACGAATACTGCGTGGGACGCTCGCCATAGCAGCTTGGTGAAACGCAAAGTCGACCCCAGCAACTGCCTTATCCGCCGTCGCTGCATCAGAAGCATCGCCACGCAGGATTTCAACCGCGTCGTCCGAATCCAAGTGCGATAAGTTATCCGCGAACCCAGTGCTGTAATTATCGAGGACACGGACGCGGGCCCCACTGGCACGCAGTGAGTCCACAAGATGGGAACCGATGAATCCGGCACCACCGGTCACCAAACAAAACGCTCCGTCAAGTGAATCGAAACGATTTGGTTCGAATGTTGGATCAGCCATGCGTGTTCCTATTCGCCCACCAGTATGACGTGACATCGATGAGACGAATTCCCATTCCATGCCCGCTCAGCAGTCAGAACGCCGATCGCAACCAAGCATTAGGCTTCAACCTCTCATCCGATCACACCGGCACCGTGCCGGCGTGGTGGATAATCGGATCGCCACCGATCGCCTGTGATGACAATCAATTCCCTATCACAGTCGAGCCTAGCTCTTCGCCTTCGCCTTGGTTCGAGACTCCCGAAGTCCACGGCTCAGAATGTCTCGAAGCATCGGCGAAAAATCTTCGTACTTCGCCTGATCAGGTGCGCCACTGCTGAACTGATAAATCGCATCACGAGGCTTGACCCCAAGCGCGATCAACGTACTGCTGACCGTCCCGTAGTCGCCATTGCGAACCACCATGCTAGGCCGGCCGGGCCCGACAGGAGCACGAGCAAACACTTTGCTCGCGACCGCCAAGAATTTCACTGGGGAGTCGAGCGTTTGCAGCGTAAGCAATCGCCGTGCCATTTGCACTCGCTGATCCTCGGGATCATTCAGATTCCGCGCACCAATGATGTTAAGCCCTTCACGCAGCTCGACAACTTCTTGACGCTCATCTGCATGGATCGCATAACCATTTTTCGCATCGGCGATCAGGATGTTGCAACCGTCGTAGCGAGTTTTAGCAAACTCTGTCTCCGCCTTCTCCAAGGCGGCTGCCGCGGACGTGCAGCGGAGTAAATCTAAACCAAGCAAGCCTCGGGAGCGTTGGCCAAAAAGGGGCATCGTCGTTGCGCGATTACAAAGGCCGACAAACAAACCGTTCTGATTGACACCCAACCAAGTCCCACCGGCCTGTTGATCGATCCCACACAAAACGCGGGGTTTTCCTGATTGAATCGATGGCGGCAAACTCGGCCGATCGAGGTATTCTTCGCGATTGGCTGCGACGAGAATCGGACTCTCGGGCACCAAACGATATTGAACAGCCAGTAGGCACATGTTCTTTGCTTTCTATTTCAAAAGATCAATGACGTGGAGGCATTTCCTGAAAGGCCGGGTACGCATCAACGGGACCGTTCCCAACAAGAAGCGACTAATGTATCTCCGCCATCGACTCGACCACACCCCCGCGTGGGGGGAATGCACAAAAAAGGGCCTTTGAAGCCAGCATTTTGGCCATCTTTACTGGACTCTAGGCAATCTTTTCCGCCTACCACGACGATAACAAAACATCAGAAGGGAGTTCTTTTGTCGATTTCGCTGCTTCCCGTGCGTTTAGGACAGAATTGTGATGCCAGACCTCAACAGCAGTCATTCACGGGCAGTTCTAGCAATCAAAACGCCGGTTAGCGTTACATTGGCCCGAAAAAACATAAGGCTGGAACGAATCGTCGATCTGGTGCCGGGATCCATGCTCACGTTTGACACCCACTGCGACGAACCACTTGTGTTAGAAGCCGGCGGCCAGCAACTTGCCACGGGCGAAGCGATCAAAGTCGGCGATAAACTTGGGCTACGAATTCGAAAAATCTTCGCGGAAACCAACGAAAACTAAACACTTAGCCTGTATCGAAGCCCCACCATCGGGACTTCACCGCACAGGATTTACCGCACAGGATTCACCGCACAGAAAATGCCGGACCGCCTTTCAAGTCACCGCGGCGGTCACAATCGGCACAGATTCAGCCCAGGCTAGCCGAGCTGTTTCAGCACATCCTCGGCAGCTGCAATGGTTTCGTCGATGATTGCTTCGGTGTGCATGCGGCTGATGAACAACGCCTCGAATTGGCTGCAAGGCATGTACACCCCCTTCTGAATCAAGCCCCAGAAATAGCGACCAAACAGCTCGCGATCACACTGCTCAGCTTCATTCCAACTATGAACAGGTCCAGAGTGAAAGAACAGGGTAACCATGCTGCCAACACCTTGTACGCAGTGATCGATCCCCGCCGCCGCCGCTGCTTGATCCAATCCCTTCGCCAACCGATCCCCAATCATGTCCAGATAGGGATAGGGGGAATCGTTTTTCAGCATTCTCAGCGTCGCGCTACCGGCCGCCACGGCGACAGGATTTCCGCTCAGGGTTCCCGCCTGAAAAACTTTTCCCGCCGGCAACACTTGGTCCATGATGTCCGCCCGCCCACCGTACGCTCCGAGTGGCATCCCGCCACCAACAATTTTACCCAACGTCGTCATATCGGGCGTGATCCCAAACCGTTCTTGAGCACCGCCGAAGGCGACCCGAAAACCAGTCATCACCTCGTCAAAAATCAAGATCGCACCGTCTGCAGTGGTGACATCGCGCAGCGTTTGCAGAAACTCGGGAGTTGCCGGCACACAGCCCATGTTCCCGACAATCGGCTCCAAGATCACCGCTGCGATTTGACCCGGATACTGCTGGAACGTTTGGTGGACTGATTCCACATCGTTGTAGTGCAACACAATGGTATCCTGCCCGGCTCCGGCGGTTACACCAGGCGAATTGGGCACTCCTAAAGTCGCCGCCGCACTACCAGCCGCCACCAGCAGACTGTCAACGTGTCCGTGATAATTCCCGGCGAACTTGATAATTTTGTCGCGTCCAGTCGCCCCCCGAGCGACACGAATCGCGCTCATCGTCGCTTCGGTTCCGCTGTTGACCAAGCGGACTTTCTCCACGCTTGGCACAGCATCGATGATCTGCTCGGCGAGCTGAGACTCGGCCTCGGTCGGCGCTCCATAACTTGTCCCACGCCCGGCAGCTTGCACGATTGCCTCGATCACCTCATCGTGGGCGTGGCCGAGTATCATTGGTCCCCAGGAACCGATGTAATCGATGAGACGATTCCCATCGATATCGAACAGATATGGCCCTTCGGCATGGTCAATAAACAGCGGAGTGCCACCGACGGCACCGAAGGCGCGAGCCGGGCTATTGACCCCGCCCGGCATCAAACGCCGAGCTCGTTCGAAGGCCGCCGCACTCTTGGGGCCGGCTGAATGGCTGGTTGGTGTGGTCAAAGTTATCTCGTCAGCGAGAGTAGGAGTGGCAACGACAGCATCACAGGTACGGTATCTACCGAGTCGAGGTCAAACAGGGAAGCACGCGGCGTTAGCAACACGATCGCAGACGATTGTGAGCCTGTGCATGGCCGCCGCAACCTTCCTGCATTAATGGAGTCAAGATGCCGCCGAATCGATCGCTTCCTGCAAGGCCGATTTTGGGCGAACCCCAACGAAGCTGTCAGACACTTCTCCGCCTTTGAACACCAACAACGTTGGAATACTGGTGATTCCATATTGCTGCGCGACGCCTGGGTTATCGTCGATGTTGACTTTGCCAACTTTGGCGTTTGGATTCTCGCTTGCCAGTTCATCGATCATTGGCGCGATTTGGCGGCAGGGTCCACACCAGGGGGCCCAAAAATCGACTAAGACAGCACCTTCGGCCTCGATCACTTCGGATTTAAAGTTGTCTTCAGTAAATTCTATGACGGCATCAGAAGCCATAATGGTTTCCTTCAAAAGGGAGTTAATTCGTGAACGAAGAAGAAGTTGGCTGAAACAAGAGGCTGCGAACTGATAGCGAGCAAGCTGCCGTGGCCCGGGATCGGTGAATTGTAAGGGTTCCGCTCAAGTCGGCAACGGGCACCGCCTCGCCAAGTCGACGACACGCCGATGGCACCTCTGCGATCTCCAAAGGCAACGCATAGACCCCGTCACAACATAGACCCGGCCATCGAACCCAACATGTTTGTACTTCGTGCAAACGATCCGTGAGCGGTGGGCTAAAACAAGCATGGCTTCAAAGCGGCAGTCCTCTCAGTCGGCTAAAGCAGGCAGCAAGATTTGGGCCAATTGATCTAGAATCATCGCAGTTGCTCCCCAAACCTTGTGCTGACCAACCTGAATGGCTTTCGCTCGAAACACCAGATGGTCGACAGGCTCACCGCCCTGTCGAACCTCCCGGCGCAAGGCCAACTCACATTCCTCGCGATTTCGCAACAACTTCACCAGCGGCATTATGATGACTTCTGCCACTTCAACAGGGTCAGGCTGCCAGGGCTTGGTCGGTCGTGAGATGATGGAAACAACCGGATACACCAGATTGGTGCTGTCATACACATACAGTGCCGACATTTCACCGCAGTGACAAGTTACCTGCGGCCTGACCCCCAGCTCCTCCTCAAATTCGGGAAGAGAGGCCTGCGAAG
>JAYZAR010000203.1:0-17222 GCA_036339635.1 Planctomycetota bacterium
CAGGGCAACAAATAGGTTTTTTTTAAGACGCATCAGTCAGCTCCGCTTGAAATAGCTTGGTGAGAGAAGGTTGGTGTATGCATTAGAACCGTTCGAAAGCGGGAAAGTTTCGGCAGATCAGGCCTGAGGGCACTGTTGTAATGTAAATCGATCTCGTTGATTCGCTGGAAGTAAGTAAAAGACTAGGCTAAAATCTAGGCCCGCGACTCGGCCCAAACCCACCTTATGGCCAGCCCTCCAGTGAATCGTCTCACACCGCTGCTCTTGGTAATCGCCGTCAGCGTGGTCGCCTTAGCAAGGCTGACCCACGGCGAAGAATCTGCGAAGAAAATCAACTTTGTAAACGACATTGTCCCGATCCTAACCAAGTCAGGCTGCAATGCGGGCGTTTGCCATGCCAAAGCAGGCGGTGGTCAAAACGGATTCCAATTGTCATTACTCGGTTTCGAACCGAAACAGGACTATCAAACACTCGTCTCGGAAGGGCGAGGACGGCGTTTATTTCCCGCCGCTCCCGAGACAAGTCTGCTACTCCAAAAGGCATCAGGGCAAGTCCCGCATGGTGGCGGTATTCGTTTGCCTCGCGAATCGGACGGGTACGCGATGCTGCGATTATGGATTGAGCAAGGGACTCCCTTATCGAATCCCGATGACCCGATGCTGACTCACATCGAAGTTGTCCCGGCAAGGAGCACGGTGGCAATTGGGTCCAAACAACCACTTCAGTCCATCGCTCATTTCTCGGACGGTACCACGCGGGACGTCACGAATTTGGCCTTGTACGAATCCAATCAAGATGCACTGGCAGAGGTGAGTGAGGAGGGTGTGATACAAGTGCATGACATTCCTGGCAAAGTGGCGGTAATGGTTCGCTATCAGGGTCGCGTCACGGTGCACAATGCATCGATTCCTCTTGGTGAACCCACAACCGACCCGCTTCCGGAACCAGGCAATTTCATCGACGAATGGGTTCTCGCGAATCTGCAATCGATCGGCATGCCAATCTCCGATGAATGCGATGACGCCACTTTTCTTCGCCGCGTGTCACTCGACATCGCAGGGCGTCTGCCGACTCTTGCTGAAACACGCCAGTTCCTGAGTGATGAGGATCCGGAAAAAAGATCCGTTGCAATCGACCGATTACTTCAGGGGGGCGACTATGCCGACTATTTTGCCAACAAATGGACAGCTCTACTAAAAAACCGCCGCGACGAAGCGAGTGATATCACTTCCAACTTTGCCTTTCACGCATGGATTCGTGACAGCCTACTGGCCAATAAACCCTACGACCAACTCGTTCGCGAACTGCTGGCCGCGAGCGGGACTGTTTTGGGGAATCCTCCAGTCGCTTGGTACAAACGCGTTAAAGAGCCCAAGCAGCAGATGGAGGATGTCGCGCAACTTTTCCTGGGTGTCCGCATGCAATGCGCCCAGTGCCACCATCATCCGTTTGAATCATGGAGTCAGGCAGACTATTACAGTCTGTCTGCCTTTTTCACTCAAATCGGTCGCAAGCCAACAGCAGTGCGCGGCGAAGACATGATTTTTCACCAACGTGGAATGGCACAAGCCAAGAACCCCATCACCGGTGAAGTGTTACGGCCTGTCGCCCTCGGCGATTCAGTGGGTGAAATTCCGCCCGATGCCGACCCTCGACTGCGACTTGCCGACTGGATGGGTGATGCAAACAATCCTTTTTTTGCCAAGGCTCTTGTCAATCGCTACTGGAAACACTTTTTCTCCCAGGGTCTCATTGAGCCCGAAGATGATATCCGAGAAACAAACCCTCCGACGAACCCCGAATTACTCCGTGCGTTGGAGGATCACTTCCGGTCCAGCGGATTCGACCTGAAAGAACTTGTTCGAGTCATCACCAACTCACGCACTTACCAACTGAGCCCCCAACCGAACAAGCAAAACTTATTAGACCGACAAAACTACTCGCGTTTTTACCCACGACGACTGCAGGCAGAGGTAATGCTGGATGCCATTGACCGATTGACCGAATCGCAAACCAGCTTTGCAAATCTGCCAATCGGCACCCGTGCCATCGCCCTACCCGACAACAGTTACAACAAGGCATCGCCTTTCTTGCGGGTCTTCGGGCGCCCGGAGGGATTGAGTGTCTGTGAATGCGAACGCGTGCGTTCAGCTAGCTTGGCGCAAAGCCTGCACCTGATGAATGCGAAAGACATTAAGGCAAAACTGTCTGCACCCAACGGTACTGCCAATCGACTCGCCAAAGATTCGCGATCGATCGCCGAAAAAATTGACGAGCTTTACCTCTTGGCTTTCTCTCGCTACCCAACGCCCAAAGAATTTCAAACAGCCGAGTCGTATCTGGAAGAGCCGAGGAATTCAGCCGATGACCAACCTTTGAGTCAAGAAGCGACGTTGCAAGAAAATCTCCAGGATTTGATTTGGGCATTGATCAATACGAAGGAATTTCAATTCAATCATTGAAATCCGACAGGTGGCCGCAGGACGAAAGACCTTCGTCCGAGAACCAGTGGTCTACGGATCAGCCGTTTGCCTCACAGAATCGATGCAAACTTTACATGAGCTTCCCTTACACAACCAAATATAGACACCGCCATGATGCTTCGTTTTCCAGCATTACTTGCTTTTGTCGTATTAGTAATGGTCGCGTCGCCGATCCGCAGCCAATCGGTTTGCTTACCAGCACCGAGACTGTTGACAACGATGCCGATGGGCGGACAAGTTGGTTCAGAATTCGAAATCACCGTTAGTGGTGAACATTTGGAACAACCAGGTGAACTTCGATTTTCGGACCCTCGGATCACTGCTGCGGTGGCACACGATGATGCGGGCAAGCCCAGCACCAATCGATACACCGTCACCATCGCCGCAGATTGCCCACCCGGCTTGTACGAAGCCAGCGTCATGACCCGCCTGGGCCTGTCGGCACCTCGTATCTTCACCGTTGACACGATGGCTGAATCGGTACAAGTCAAGCCAGTCACGTCCGCCACGGAAGCCACCACCATCGCGGCCAACTCGGTCTGCAACGCAATGGCGGCGGCACGCGGGATCAATCACCACCAGTTCAATGCAAAGCAGGGACAACGATTTATGATTGATTGTGCCGCGCGGGGAATTGATTCAAAACTGAAACCAGTCGTGATCCTCGCTGATGCAGCGGGACGCGATCTGGTGGCAGAGCGAGGTGGTGGCCTGATTGATTTCCAAGTTCCCGCTGATGGAACCTATTTGATCAAAGTGCACGACCTGACCTTTCAAGGTGGTCCCTATTTTTTTTACCGCTTGGCCCTGCGTGAGATTCAAGCCGACAGTGACCTTCCCGAACGAATGGCATCCACACGTGCCGTGAACGCCGCCGCATGGCCTCCCCACGGACTGCCACCAAAATCGAACTCGCAAGAAGCCGAACCAAATGACCAACATCACCGGGCACAACGGATTGAATTGCCCTGTGATCTTACCGGTTCGTTCGCCCCCGAAGCGGACATCGATCGCTTCGAATTCACCGCCAAGAAAGGTGAGGTGTGGTGGATTGAAGTCGCATCCAATCGACTTGGACGACCAACAGACCCCACCTTGGTAGTGCAGCACATCCAGCCATCCGAACAGGAGGAACAACGCAGCGACGTCCTGCAATTAGCTGACATTCCAAGTCCCATCAAAGTATCAGGCAATAATTACGCCTACGATGGTCCGCCCTACAACGCTGGCTCATCGGATATTCTTGGCAAACTCGAGATCCAAAAAGACGGATTGCACCGAATTCAACTCTCGGACGCTTTTGGTGGAACCCGTAACGATCCACGCAACGTTTACCGATTGGTGATTCGCGAAGCCTCACCCGATTTTGCGTTGGTCGCTTGGGCGATGCACATGGAATTGCGGAATGGTGATCGCAACGCACTTTCCAAACCGATCACCTTACGAGGTGGTTCGACCATGGCCCTGGAGGTCGTCGCAGTCCGACGCGACGGCTTTACAGGCGAGATTGAATTAGCGATGGACAATTTACCTGATGGGGTCACGGCGACTGGACTCAGAATTCCAGCAGGAAAATCGCGTGGGATGATGTTGATCTCCGCTGCGGAGGGTGCACCACGCGGGGTCTCCAGTGCAACGTTCTATGGCCAAGCTGAAATCGATGGCAAGTCAGTTCGTCGACCTTGTCGGCTCGCCTCGATGGCTTGGCCGGTGACCAATCACTGGAGCGAAATTCCCAGCCCACGTTTACTGCACGAAGTCGCGGTTTCGGTGAGTGGCAACGAATTAGCTCCGATCACCATTTCTCCGCGTGAGGAGGGAATTTTGCAAGTCACTCAAGGTCAAAAACTAACAATCCCGCTGATCCACATGCGCCGCAGCGAGTTTTCCGGATCAACCATGAGCGTCCGCACGATGGGAACAGGCTTTGAACAAGTCCCAAAACTCGACATTCCACTCGGTGAGGACACGTCAGAAGTAACACTCGATCTGGCTGCGCTCAAAACCCCACCGGGACAGTACCAAATCGCTTTCTATGGTGGCGCTGTCGCCAAATACCGGGCCAACGAAACCGACAAGACGAAAGATATCGTTGATATCGTCGTTTCGAAACCGATCTCAATCGAAGTCAAACCAGCGGAGTCTCCATGACAGATTCAAAACCACACTTCGATCGGTCAGCCGCGATCCGTCAACGGCCGGCAACACGGCGTAGTTTTATGCGATTCGGCGTCGCCGGTTTCACCAGCTTGAGTCTACCTGGCGTGCTGCGACTCCGAGCGGACAGTCCTTTGCCCGAATCAAAACGTCGCAAAGCGGTCATCTTGGTTTGGAAACCAGGGGGTTGCAGCCACATCGATACTTACGACCCCAAACCTGATGCACTCAGTGAATACCGCGGACCTTTCGGCACAATCGCCACGAAAGTCAACGGCATGCATTTCACCGAACTGCTACCTCGCCAAGCTGCGATCGCCGACAAATTCACAGTATTGCGCTCGATGCGACAAGCAGCAGGCGGCCACCCGGCCGGATCGATGCAAATGTTCTCGGGTGATTCAGATACACGGGACAAACCCAAACCACGGCTTCCCGATTGGATGTCTGTTACGAATTACATCCGTTCCCAAGATGGCCCACGAACCAATCCACTGCCTCGGTATGTCGGGGTGAATCCGCCCACCACGTACAATGGTCCGGCGTACCTCGGTGACGCGTACTCGCCCTTCGCGGTGGCAGGCGATCCCGCTGCACCTAACTTCACTGTTCCAAATATCGGCTTGACCAATCATCGCGAAGTGGAACGGATTGATCGGCGGGTTAAGCTGCGGAAGAACCTTGATAATTTGCAGCGCGCTTTCGATGTCTATGGCGAACTTGATGCGTTGGATCAATTTGAATCCCAGGCGCTGACTCTACTGACAAACTCAAAGACAAAAGAGGCGTTTGATCTGTCGCATGAAGATGATCGCACTCGGGACCGTTATGGCCGCAACACCTGGGGACAACAACTATTGATGGCCAGGCGATTGGTCGAAGCCGGTGTGGAAGTGTTGACTAGCAGTTTGCGCGGCCCGCTCTGCGGTCGCGTCAACAATTGGGACGATCACGCCGTCAACCATCATGTTTTTGACGCACTTCGGTTTCGAGCAGAAGCCTACGATCAAGCGGTCACCGCATTGATCGAGGACATTTACGAACGTGGATTGGATCAGGATGTGCTGGTTGTTGTGACGGGCGAGTTTGGCCGCACTCCAAAGATTAGCTACCAACCGAGCACGGGAGCTGGTAACGCCAGCGCGGCGGCTGGAACCAAACAACCTGGTCGCGACCATTGGCCACGCGCATTTAGTAACGTATGGGCCGGTGGAGGCATCGAAACTGGTCGATTCATCGGGGCAACCGACCCGCGGGGTGAAGATGTTATCAATCGTCAATGCGGACCCGGAGACTTTCTGGCAACAATTTACCACCATCTGGGCATCGATTCGTCGAGTGTCCTGATCGAAGATTTCAACGGTCGCCCCACTCCAATCGTGGATCATGGCCGACCAATTCCCGAACTGATCTCATGAGATGCTGAACAAATCACGGACGCAGCTAATTGGAAATTAGCCGCACGAAAGTGATGGAGTTCATGGCAGGAAGCTGAGTGTCATCGAAAAACAGAAAACTCCTCGACCGAGCTTTCACCCATTCTTGCTACGAGGCGGGAGTCAACTCGATGATCGAATCGTCGAGTGACGACTCAAGCTTCAATTCATCTTCCTCGTCATCGGCTGAATTGAAATCTGGCGGATCCGGTCCTCTGTCGAGAGCATCATTTTGCGCCAAAGCCAACTGACGATCGGCCCAGCCACGCCAATCGGAGCGAGTCTCGATTAAAGCCAAATCTTGCAATTGCACAATTAAGTCAGGTCCAGTTTCACCCAAGCGGACCCGTAAGCGAACCAGGTTACCCAGAAAATTCGGGTTCACCGGATCCATCTCAACTGCCCGCCAGTATAGATCCATCGCCTCGTGAACTTTCCCGGCCGACTCCAACGTCAGACCGAGGTTGTAATAGACCACGGGATCATGGGGCATCAGCTCCATCGCGGTTTCGAACGCTAGAATCGCTTGGTAGAGATTACCCTCCTGGTAATGCAACATTCCAAGATTATTGTGCGCTGGCCCGTACGATTCGTCGGCCGCGGTCGAAGCAAGAAATTTCTGCGTCGCCTCCGCTGTGTCTCCACAATCCAAGGCTTTCATGCCCATCTGATTCAACCGCGCTGACTTGGCCCGATCCTGTGTTGCCGCCACGTGAACAATGGACTCCGACGGACCGATCAAAGACGCGCAGCCCCCCACCCACACCGTGATGAGCATGACGGTGCCAGTAAGTATCAAGAAAGAGCGACGATCGCGCATCGTTTCCCAAATCCGAGAAGCTGTTCATCACCGATCGGTAAGTTCGTGGAACAAACCCAATTCTCGGAGAGGTAAGTCCCAAGCCATTCCAATCAATGTTTCCAAATTGCTGGCCCGGAACGGGCAACAACTATCGGCTTGTCGGAGAAAAAATGATCTGAGTCAAGGCCAGCTCCGCCTCCCAGCTTTCCTGGCTAGCCCTGCCTGACGAATTCTTGGGGGCGGTCAGGCGAAGATCGCGAACCAGCGTGCCCGCCTCCTGATCCTGCAAGGCGTCACAGAATTCAAGCAGCGTCGGCAGCGGGGTTGCAGCCAATTCGATCGTGGTCACCCGAATCTCATAATCGGTCCGAGGAATTCGCTGAGGGTCGGTCGGCTCCTCCCGGATCAGCGCTGACTGTGCAATTCCCGCTGTTTGTCGGGCGGCGGCTACCCGAAGTGCGATCTCCGACGGTGATTCCAACCTCATGGCAGCAACCTTCGGTGCTTGCTGCCATCGACGAATGTCATCCAACTTGTCGCGAACCTCTCGCAAGTCATTTTCCGCAGCTACCAAACGCTGTTCCGCTGACTGCGCTGAAAACACTCCCAGCGTTGCGTAGACCACCATCAAGCCTAAAGCCAAGACAAACAGAATCCGAAATCGTGTCAATTTTTTGTTCATCCGCGAACCTCATCGTTCACTTCCAAACGAAACGACACGCTCGCTCTATCTCCACTAGCTGCCGGTTGAGACATATCAGAAGATGACGCACCAGATTGGGGCGAACCCACCCACTCAGCTTCTAACGACGAGACAAACGTCTTCGCATCACTCTGGTTGGTCACGGGAGGTTTGACACGAAAACCGACGGACGATAGATGGGAAGCCAGAGTGCCTGCATCGACAGGACTTCGAACTTCCAATTCGACATCAAGCTGTCCATTTTCGATATCGATCTGTGTCACACGGAAACGAAGATCGTTCGGCAGCGAGGACAACAATCGCACTAGCATACTACGTGCTGATAGTGGCAGATCGATGCTGCCGCCTGATCCGCGTGACGCCATCACACGTGCGTGTTCGCTACGAATACGACGCAACAACGCGGCAGGAACACGTTGATCGGGGAAGGCTTTCTCAAATAAAGATCGCTGTTCAGATTGCAGACTCGCGATCGTAGTCTCAATTCGTTGGGTTCGATACCAACTGCCACAAGTAACAGCGATCAACAACACGACAACTGCGACAACCGCACACCGCAGCGGTGTTTGAATCAAACGAAATGCATCGGGTGGCCCAAGTAAATCACGTCGCAGATCAAATGGGCTGAACCGACGCTTGATCAACATTTCGCTACCTTTCAACTCCAGATCGGCAAGTGGCTGAGACACTGATTCCGTCGAACCAAAAACACTCTCGATCAGTTGTTGCTCCTCATGATTGGATGTGACCGCGACGATTTTGTCGGCCGCTGATGACTCCAACCTTCGATGCTGGTCGAGCGACTTCGTTTCCATCCCCAGAACTTTCCAACCGGTGATTGAGCCTCGTTCCGTTCGAACGCAATCACAAGATGCTCCTTGGACCAACAGGTAATCGACTGTTTGTGACTGCGAATACTGCGACGCCAAGACGCCGACAGCCAATAACGATGCAGGAACGATGGAACGAACAGGAATTCCAGCTAACTCAAAATTGTCGGCAATTTCATTCCATGGTTCCAAAGGTACTGCCACCGCAGCAACCTGTTTCCCAACATCACTTGAAGTATCGAGTCGCCGAAAATCAGCCACCATTGATTCGGCATCGATTGGCAAATGATCCTCCAACGCGTACGTCAATTCGACACGGTCACGAAGGTCAGTTGCCGGTGGCCCATCGAAACGAGCAAAGAAGCAAGAAGTCGAAGCAGGAGCCAAGACACATTGAAATTGCTTCAACCCTGCCAAACGGGCCATCAGTGTCACACAAGTCACCAATTCCTCAGCTGTCGAATCGACCGATAGCGTTTCGACTTCCGACCCGACGATAATCGCCCAAGTGTCAGCCCGCTGCACAATCAAGCAGTCTTGAAAACTCACGGGCGATTCCTGCGACGACCATTGTTACGGTTAATACCTCCACGAACAGCCTTGCCACGTTGCAGCACGACCGTTTCGATTCGCCCCATCCAATCTAAGGTGACTTCTTCTGATGCAACGCTCCGAACAGTGATACCTGTCGGCGTGAGTTCTAAAGACTCGCCCTCGCCCTTCACGTCGAAATTGCCGTCTGCATCCTCAATCATCGCGAGACTTTGTCCCGCCTCAATAATCGTGCCCACAAGGGTGAATTCCAATCGAGGCGGTGGTGGTTCGGGGGGAGGAACCGGCTCGGGGGTTGGTCTTGGCTCAGGTTTGGGTTTTGGCTTCGGAGGTGGTGGATCGTACAGGGGCCCCCGCAGAGATCGTGAGATCGTGGCGGCGTCGAGGTTGGGTTCAGGGTTTACTTCCGGAACCGGCACAAAGGCCCGAGGCAAAGTCTGATCTGTTGCGGTTTTCGTAAAACCACTGAGCGATGAAAACGACCACGCCACCGCTGCACTGGCAGCAGCCAAAAGCAGGATCGTCAATGCGATCAAGGCGTTACGTTGCGTGGTAATGCTCATGCTGGATTGTTCGGGTTCGCGAAACTGCCCACCAGAAGAACTTTCGGCGAGGAAAACTTCGGGCGAAGGTTGAAACCTCCGCTTTCTGTCAATCATGCCTATCCGGAGCAACGACTGGCGGCTCCTCCTGGTGCGTTAGGTGGCGAATCGCACTACTCTTCTAGTCTATGAAGCGGCTGTACCTTGTGTCTCCCTCCGAATCACGTAATTGAACAGTAAATCTTCTCAGCGACCGCCTGCCAGGAGTCGAAGCATCCAACCATATCGAGTAATTCGAACTGGTTTCCGACAACATTCCTGCCAGGAGATCACGCTCCCGCTGGCTGGCTACTTCTGACTGCAATAAAACCGACAGAGTCGCTGTGGGACTGCTTCGATATCGCGTCAGCAATCGCTGAGCTCCACCATCTTGAACGACAGTCCCGGCAACTGCCAGGATTGCATCGTCCGATGCCCGACGAAAGTTCAGTTGACCGTTACCCCAACAGGTCATACCGATCGTAAGGTTTGGAAGTGCCGCTGGACCTCCAGAAACCTCACGGAGAGTGCGTAAGTCGAACACTTCTCCCCAACTACGAAAGGCGAGCGGCAGTCCGATTTCCTGTTCGGCATCCTCATCCCCACCCTGATCCCGATCATTTTGCCCCAGCCTGGCTTGATCCAATGCGACCGGCTTCACCGCCGGCACTAGTTTCAGCGCTCTTCCCGCACCAGGACCAATGATCTTCATGGCGGCCTGCGCTGCGTCGACTTCACCCGACTGGTGGTACACCGCATTCAGATTTAACTTGGCATCTTCATCACCAAGCAAGACATCGAAGGTGACATCCCGTAACGTGATCGCCGTCCGCAAAAATGGCTCCGCTGGCTGCCCTGGGTCTTGTTCCGCAGCCAATGCTTCGCGTGTTTCAAATAACTTAGGGGCTTGTGACAGGAGTGCTCGTTCGAGCGTAATGGCACCCCACCGCTGTTGAAGTGATCGTTCCGCATCCGCAGCCTCCAAGCCTCGTCGCAATGAAAGATTGGCCAATGCGGTCAGCAGGGTAATCATCAACACCGAGACGGAGATTACAACCAGCATCACATAAGCGTGGCGATTTCGCTTAGTCACCATGATGATGAATTACCTCCCGCAATAAAGGCCGACCACGAGGATCCAACAGCGTTACACGGATGACGGCTGGCGTTGCCGCCAATCCACCAGCCTCGGGTAAAGCCGCCGAAGCATCTTCGGAATCTGATTGATCGAGCGACTCAACGCGAAAACTGCCAACCCCAAACCACATTGGTTCCGAAGGCAATCCCATCTGCTGACGTACCAGCAGCGGTCCATTCGCGGTGTCGACCACACGATAGCGAACCCGACCCTCCTTCCAACTTACATTACCGGTGTTCAAATCGCGGGTGACGAAGCCATGCAATAACACTTCGTTGCCGACCCACTGCATCCCACGGGAATTTTGAAAATCGGTTCGTAATCGTTCCACCATCAACGTCGTTGGTGAAGAGTATGCCTCATTGGTTCGATACTGCCGCAGGTCACGACTAGCGGACCACACAATACTCATCAAACCAGCCATCATCATCGCCGCCAGCACCGCCGAGGCGATGAGCTCGATCAACGTAAAACCAAGACGTTGGCGATTCGGCATGGGATCTTTTTTAGAGGCTAGATAAGCTCTGCTGTCAGTACCCGTGACGCACAGAGGCAGAAAGGTTTGCTACGAAATTCAAAACAGCATCATGTCGGGGTTCTCATCATGGTTGCGATTGGGGCAGCTCAACAGGACGGCCAAGATTTCGACAGCACCAGCTTGGCGGTAAGTCACGAAGAGAGTGGAAATCTGTTTCATGGATCAATCCTGCAGGCTCTTCACAACATCGACTGATGCGTAGGGCTTGCCAAGTTCACGAAAAACTTCTAGTCGGATAACCTGTAGCTCGACGCCAGCCGGTGCGGCTACGCCAACCACTTGGGTACGCCAAGACCATTGCGGCCGCGTGACAACGACTCCCTGCGATGAGGGGGGGATACCCTCGCGACGGTTCAGGAACTGATTGAGCAGGTCATCTGCAATCCCAACGGCAACCAGTTTGCTGTCTGCGGCACGTTGCTGACGACGGTGAGCCCCTGATGCCAACATCGAACTGACCAGCACGGTTGCCATCAGTACCAGACCAACAACCACCTCGACCAGGGTCAGTCCATGGCAACGATCAACGCGCGAGCAATTCATTTGCTGCTCCCTTTTCGTTGACGCGTACGACTTGCCCACTCGCTCCGATCACTACGATCCACTGTCCAACCTCACCCCGCTTAAGTTCGATCGCATAGGTGGGCGACCAGCCGTCATCGCTAAAGGGGATTCCGACCTGAGTGCCGCCGCTGAAGCGGCTCGACATTTCCACTGATGCAATTTCGACACCGGCGGGAATTCGAAAGGTCGACCCTTGGATCTCAATTTGCTGTTTTAGGCGGTCGACGTTCATCAAAACAGGCCGACTGGTCATTCTTGCAATGCGACGTGCTTTAGCGTCGGATATCTCAATCACTTGCCTCGCTTGACTCAAGTAATATCGATCGACAGTCCCGCGCATTGTAACGGCACCGATCGTCGCCAAAAACGCCATGATCGCGACCACAACGACCACTTCAATCAAAGTGAATCCATCTTTACGACGGTGCGAACAAAGACCATCGGGATACGTAATCACAGGTATCACGGTGGTCGATCCAAACGACCGGCTGGATGCGCCGGCGAAGACCAGCTCCATCTTGGCTGGATCAATCTTGGCTGACCGGATTTTGCCTGGCTCCCGTTTACGTTCTGCGAACTTGCGTTGTGCTTGTTTGCGGGCAGTTTGAACGAATTTGAGCAATACCATCTCAGAGAATCGATCAATCGCCACAGTAGGCAACCGTCCCAGTGACTGAAGCACAGAATCGACAAGCGTGAACGAACACGACAGCTTCGGCCCCCAAAGCATCCCGCCCAACCGGAATGCCGCTGGCTGCTCGCAACTACCGCGTAAACGGTCACTCAGATAATCGGTCAGTGGATGCATTGCTTTTGGGAACAACAACAGGTGCTCATTCTTAACTAGCCATCTTCTTGGCCTAATGTTTCGCTGGTGATGTCTTGGTTTTCTCCCTCGCCACCCTCGCGTCCATCAGCACCCAGGCAAATGACTTCGTACGGCTCATTTGAACCCGGACTGACATACTCATACGAATTCTTCCAGGGATCCAGAGAAACTTTGCTCAGAAAGCCATCGGGCCAGGTGCTGGTTCCCTCAGCGAGAAGATCCAACCCTTCATCTGTCGTTGGGTACCGTCCCTGATCCGAATAAAACGTCTCAATGGCTTTGACAATATTGGCGATTTCAGCTCGGGCAACATTCTGTTTCGATGCAATCAGGTAGCCTCGCGTGCGAACGGCGACTAATCCTGCCAACATGCCCAGAATCACCATCACAACGATCAGCTCGACCAACGAGAAGGCAGTTGCCCGAAGCCACCGCTCGGATTGCCCCGATCGATCACATAACATTTCCGGCCTCCAGAATTGGAAGAATGGTTGCCAACAACAAAAAGCCAACCATGACGGCTAGCACCAAAATCAGCACTGGCTCAAGCAAAGCCGTGAACCTCGCCGAAGCGATTTCGACTTGTGCATCATAATCGTCAGCCAATCGGAACAGCATTTCGTCAAGTTTTCCTGATTCTTGACCAACTGAAAAAACCCGAACCGCCAACGGCGGGAAAGCATCACTTCGCTGAAGCGCGTCGGCCACTTCCTCACCGGCGGCGATTCGTTCACCCGCCTCACGTAACGCCCGTTTGAAAACTCGATTCGTCGTCGTTCGTTCCGCCAACTCAACCGCACGTGTCAGTTCCACTCCGCTTCGTGAAAGCGTACCGATGATCATCGCGACGCGGGATACCCCCTGCTTTGTGACCATCGGACCAATGATCGGCAAGCGCAGCAACCCACGATACCAAACTTCCTTGCCGCGTTCGCTGCGAAGCGCGACGAGCATGATTATCGCAATCAGCCCCGTTCCCACTGCAAATAACCACCCGTAGGACAACAACGCCTGACTGATTGCTTGGGCAACCCGCGTGGGCCAGGGTAAAACATCAACTGTTTCTTGCAAGTTTTCTAGAAGTGGCGGCAACACTGACGTCATGAGAAACAATCCAGCCGCGGTACCAAAACAAATCAAGAACGCTGGATAGACCAAAGCAGTCGTCACCGAATCTCGCAAACCAAGTTGCTTTCGTTTGAACTCAGCAAGCTGGTCGAGAACCGATTCCAACGTCCCAGAGCTTTCCCCCACCTCGACCATGTGAACCGAAGCGGCGTCAAATAGGTCGGGCCGTTCCGAGAGAGCTTCCGCCAGGGAAGATCCCGCGGCGACACGGTCGCGTACCCCCAACATAGCTGCACGAAACGATCCGCGTGTCTGCTGGGTGATTGTGTCGATGGCATCCAGCAATGGGATTCCAGCGTGCAACATCATGGCCATTTCCTGCAATGCCGTTGCCCAGTGCGTCGAAACAGAGCGGATCGTCCATTGCGGCAAATAGTTTCGCTGCGAACGCTGTGAGGTTTCTGCCAGGCGTCTTACTCGAACCCCATCCCCACGCAACTGGTCTCGCGCCTGACGAGGTGTATCGGCAACCAATGTGCCGTGAACCGTCGCGGCGTTACGATCAACGCCCGTGTAGTAAAAGACTGCCATGACTTGTTTTAGAGCGTCGTAACGCGGAGAACCTCATCCAACGTGGTAAAACCTTGGTGAATCTTCAACATCCCATCGGTCGACAGCAGATGCATCCCCGACTCAAGTGCCGCGGCACGAACTTGCGACGCATTGGCCCGCGATTGAACGAGGTCACGGCACTGATCATCGACGACCAGTAACTCGAATAAGCCAATCCGCCCACGAAATCCGGTGCCGCGACAATGTTCACAGCCGACCGCACGATGAATTCCTGGCAAACAACGTAAATCCATGCCAATTTCCTCGATCAAATGAGCTGGGATCGGAGGTCCGGATGATCCATCTGGCTGCTTGCAGTGCTCGCACAGTCGCCGCACCAGTCGCTGGGCCAGCGAAGCGACCAGGGAACTGCTTACCAAGTAGGGCTCAATGCCCAAATCAAGCAGGCGAGTTACAGCGCTTGCCGCATCGTTGGTGTGCAATGTGCTGAATACCAAGTGCCCTGTCAGCGAAGCTTGAATCGCCATCACAGCAGTCTCGCTGTCTCGAATCTCACCGACCATAATGATATCCGGGTCTTGCCGTAAGACACTTCGCATCCCCGACGCAAATGTCATCCCTTTCTTTTCATTGATTTGCGTCTGGCTAATTCCCTCAAGCTGGTACTCAATCGGGTCCTCAATTGTCAAAACATTGAGATCATGCGAGTTTATTTTCTGCAGCGAACCATAAAGGGTGGTGCTCTTTCCACTGCCCGTCGGCCCTGTTACCAGAATCATGCCATGATCCAACTTGATCAACTCCGAGAATCGCTCCAAATCGTGAACTGGCATACCTAGATCACCAAGCGAATACAGTCTCGCACTTTTATCCAACAGACGAATCACGATGCGTTCATTGTGACTCGTCGGCAGCGATGCGATTCGTAGATCAACGATCCGATCCCCCAATTGCACCGTCGCGCGACCGTCTTGCGGAAGACGCTTCTCGGCAATATTCATTCGGCCCAAGACCTTAATCCGAGTCAACACCTCTTCCTGCACCGACTTGGGAATCTCGAAACTGTCGAACAACACACCGTCAATGCGTTGCCGAACCATCACTCGGTCTTCGTAAGGCTGGATGTGAACATCCGAAGCCCCCGCTTTGACCGCATCAAACAGCAAGTGATTGACAAGTCGAATGATTGGCGCTCGCCCCTCTGTATCCAACAGGTCCTCACGAGAAGTCAACTGGCTCACTTCTCGAAGCAACGAATTGCGGTCGATTGTGTCAATCACTTCTTGGGCACGACTGCTGCGATCGGCATAGGAAACATTGATCGCACGAGCAATCGCTGCCTCGGTGGTCAGCAACGGTTGGGCGGTCCGACCAAGTGCGCGACCGACGATGTCCAAATGGTCGTAACCTTGGCGGTCACAAATCGCTACCACCAAGCCTTCATCCGAGATGAACCCAATCATTTGATGGGCCCGCGCGTACGCGATACCGAACCGCCGCAAAAAATCGGCGTCCGGCTGCAATCCTGAAAGATCGTCAACAACCTTCCCGCCCAAAACCTCGATCAATCGGGACATCGAATCGGAATGTCCGGCAAGCAGAGTGCCATCCAGCGAACCACCTCCCGCCACTACGGCAGCGGATTGATCGGATGAATCACGGTTTGCGTTGGGAGTTTCAGGCATGGGATCGCGAGCGGTTGACTCGTCGGAAAATCACCGGGAATCCTGGCTTCGTTCAATTCAATGTCAGATAAGTATCGCAGATCTCGGAAGCGGGAATCCCGCAGGATCTTTGGACGGATGAAAAGAAAAAAGGAGGTCGTCGTTTCAGCTTCAGTGGTCAAAATGGTCAATTCACGGAGCACAGGAACCTTCTCTACCCAGGGGACGCCTGAGAATGAATCCGTTTGCCCGATCCGTTTTAGCCCCCCCACCACGACAGTCTTCCCATCCGGGATGGTGACTGCACTGCGGACACGATCAATTTGTCTTGGGGGGGGCAGGTTAGGATCACCTTGGCCGGTGAACGTACTGAACTCCACCTCAAATTCTAATTGAAGATGATCGTCTTCGTTGATGTGGGGTGTGACGGTAACGATTGTTCCGGCTTCCTGGTCGCCACCCAAGCTCTCACTGCTGATTGTGTTGATCGTATTGATACTGCGAAACGGCACACTTGCCACACTCTCCAACTTCCCGGTTTGGTTGTCGTTAACCAGGATTTTGGGAGATGCGAGTAACCGACTGCGAGCATGGGTGGTCAGTGCCTGAACGATCACATCAGCCACTTCCGGATCGAGTAAGACACCGTTGAATCCCAAGTCGGGGATGGGTGTCAATCGCCCCGAGGTTGGATCAACTTGGCTCAGCCCGAAGGAGGTGAATTTGAATAACCGACTACTGCCAGTACGATCCCCGGTCGATACCTCGACGCCAAGTGAGAAATTGTCGGTAGTATCTACAGCGACAATCTGCGCCTCAATCATCACCTGCGGCCGACGTTGATCGAGTGAGCGAATCAATTTTTCATAAAGTGGCTGAACGCTCGCCGGAGCGTAAACGATCAAACTGTTGGTTGCGACGTCTGCAGAAACGCGAGCACCGCCAGGCAGCATCGCGACCTGGCCGCCGCCCCCCAACCCAACACCACCAACGCCGCCCAGACCACCCACCCCCATCCCGGCGACAACACCTTGTTGTCCGATCAATGGGCTGAGCGCTGCATTCTGATTCTCAGAAAATGGATCTGTTTGCGTCCCATCAGCGTTACCACGATCAAATGGCATGCGGACCACCTGGCTATTCGTGTCGCCTCGATACCCCAAGCCCATGCTGGCCGGTACCATCCCACCGGTTAAGCCAAATGCCGAGGCAGGATTGACTCCGCCAACATTCATTCCACCAAGGGTTCCGAATGCGCCGAAACCGAGACCTCCACCAGCAAATTGGCCACTTCCCGCAGCCT
>JAYZAR010000204.1:0-5899 GCA_036339635.1 Planctomycetota bacterium
TGCTGCAAGTTGGCAGCCGATGGAAAGCGCGGAAGCGAGTGTCGCAACTCGTCGGTGTCGAGTAACGAACAACAGTAACACATACGGAATTGGCAAGCGGACCAGGAATAGAGGGAGCCGAACTATGATCATGCACGCGGGCGAAATTTTACGCCGTCGTGGGCTGCTCAGCGAGGAACAGCTTGAGCAAAGCCGCAGTAGCGATGCGACCAGCGTCGTCCAAGCTGCAATCTCGCTTGGCTATGTCGAGGAAGGGGCAGCGCTTCGCGCTCTAGCCGAAGAGGTTGGCCTGGATTATGTCGATTTACGTGAGACCGACATCGACCTCACCGCTTTAGAGGGATTCCCGCAGAAACTGATCTACCGTCAATCGCTCTTTCCGATCGGTTTCGAGGACGACTCGATTATTGTCGCGACCTCTGATCCGCTCGATCTTTACCCACTGGACGAGGCCAGCGCCGCGACGGGCAAAAATATTATCCCGGTCGTTGCCGAACGGGACGAGATTGCTCGATTGATGAATCGCCATCTCGGTGTGGGGAGTGAGACAGTTGAGAATCTTGTCGCCGCGAAGACCGATGACGAAGTCGAATTGCTCGAAAAGATCGAAACCGATGGTAGCGAACTGAGCGAAATGGCTCAGGAGGCCTCTGTTGTTCGGTTGGTCAACGAAATATTGCTTGAAGCGATCCAGTCGCGGTCTAGTGATGTTCACATCGAGAGTCAATCAAAAGGGTTGGTGATCCGGTATCGCATCGACGGGATCCTGCACCCTCAACCAACCCCGCCCGAAATCAATCAATTTCAGTCGGCGATTGTTAGCCGCTTGAAGATTATGGCGAAGTTGAACATCGCTGAGAAACGGCTTCCACAGGATGGTCGCATCAAGCTAAGAGTGCATGGTCGAGAAGTCGATATTCGGATGAGTGTGATCCCGATGATTCACGGTGAAGGGATCGTGATGCGGATCCTGGACAAATCCGCGATGGTATTCAACCTGCAAGAGCTGGGAATGGCTCAACATGTTTACGATGACTTCAGCAAAATTATCGAATACCCGCACGGTATCATCCTCGTAACAGGGCCAACTGGTTCTGGTAAGACGACGACGCTTTACAGCAGTTTGCTGCAAATCCAAAGTCCCGAAACCAAAATCATTACGACAGAGGATCCGGTCGAGTACCAATTGGACGGTATCAATCAGATTCAAGTTCATTCGAAAATCGGTTTGACATTCGCCCACTCGCTCCGCAGTATTTTGCGGCATGATCCGGATGTCGTCTTGGTCGGTGAAATTCGTGACTTGGAAACGGCGGAGAACGCGATTCAAGCTTCGTTGACCGGTCACCTGGTTTTCAGCACACTACACACGAATGATGCATCCGGGGCGTTTACGCGGATGAGTGATATGGGAGTTGAGCCCTTCCTGGTTGCCGGCACGGTGGAAGCAGTGATGGCTCAGCGATTGTTGCGACGTCTATGTAAACATTGCAAGGAATCGTATCAGCCGAGCCGAGTCGATGTTCCAGGCGACTTTCCTTGGGACATCTTGGATGGCCGTGAGATCTTCCGGAGTGTTGGATGCCGCGAATGCCGCCACGTTGGCTACAGCGGGCGAATGGGTATCTATGAGTTATTGACTGCGAATGACGAGATCCGAGAGCTCGCGCTCAAGCGAACCAGTAGTTGGGAAATTCGAAAAGTCGCAGTGAAGTGTGGAATGAGAACCTTGCGAATGGACGCTTGGGATAAAGTTGTCTCCGGAGATACTTCAGTGGACGAGGTTCTTCGTGTCACGAAGGGTGAGGCACTCTAGATGCCGACTTTCGCCTACACCGCTCGCGACCTGACGGGCAAGCAAATCACAGGCACAGTTGACGCGACCGGGGAACGCGAAGCAGCAGCATTGCTGGCCGAGCGGTCTCTGTTTCCTGTGCAGGTCAGCGATGTAAGCCCTGACGCATCACGTTCACTGTTTGGCAAACGTAAGAAGGTCAAAGGCCAGACGATGGCGATTTTCTATGCGCAAATGGCGTCGCTGTTACGGGCTGGTGTACCGATGATCCGCTCCCTTAACGTACTCTCGGAGCAAAGCTCGGATGCGGTTCTCAAGGAAGTGATTCTTGAGATTCGTGGCCGTGTCGAAGAAGGTGAGCCGATCGGCGATTCGATGGCCCGCTATCCCGAGATCTTCAGCGACATGGCTTGCAATATGGTGCGGGCAGGTACCGAGGGTGGTTTTTTGGAAGATGCGCTCGACCGAGTTGGTGCCTTCACTGAACTTCAGGAAGACCTCAAAGGTCGTACCATCAGCGCGATGGCTTACCCGATCTTCTTGTTCTCTGTTGGTACGGTAGTGCTGTCCGCACTCTTAGTATTTTTCGTGCCGAAGTTTGACATGTTGTTTGATCGTTTGCGACGCAACGATCAAATGCCGACAGCGACTGAATGGTTGCTGACCTTCAGTAACTTTCTACAGAGCTACGGTTGGATCTTGTTGGCAGCCTTTTTGGGAGGCTTGGTTTTCACGAAAGTGAAACTCGGGACGGACGCCGGCAAGGCGTTTGCCGATCGCGCGAAACTCAGAATCCCAGTGTTGGGGAATATTTTGATGAACCTTGCGGTCGCGAGATTTTGTCGAGTGCTGGGAACACTGCTCGGAAATGGCGTACCGATCTTGAAGTCGCTGGAAATCAGTGGGACTGCAGCAGGTAATCGCTTACTGCAGGATTCAGTCGCAGATGCTTCGGAGAATATCAAGGGGGGGGATTCACTCGCATCTCCGCTCCGCGCCAGCGGGCACTTCCCTGCCTCCGTCGTTGAAATGATCAGCGTCGGTGAGGAAAGTAATTCGCTCGACACCGTGCTGCCGGATATTGCCGACTCGTTAGAGAAAACGACTTTCCGCAGACTTGATCTCTTCGTGCGATTGCTGGAACCAATTATGTTGCTGGTCATGGCAATCCTCGTGCTCGGTGTCGTGATGGCATTGCTTGTGCCGGTGCTCAAGAGCAGTACCACACTGTAAGCACGAATCGGCATTCAGTCTTAGCGTTTGGTGGAGCGGAGATAAAACGTCGCCACCCGGAGCCTGCATCGGTCATTTGAAGGTGTCGTGGTCGGTTGAAGTTGGGGACAAAGTTGATGGGCGATTAGCAAGCATGAATAGTTCTATCTCGGCAGTCGTCTGATTGTTCGGTGACCCGGCCTCGCGTGATTCGATGGTGACTGGCAATGCTCTGCTTTGGCCACGGTTGTCCCAGTGCATCCGTCCGTCTCGCCCCTTCGCGAAGCAGCGATCGGTCTTAGCGTGGTGCTCAGGCTTGAGCGAATCGCGATCGTCATCCCACCAATCGCGTTTACGAAACCGCCTCAGAGTTGCGGCTTTTGAAAAGAAAAAAAAGTTTTTTTTCTGCTGGAATGAGAGGGCTGGAAATCTTCGGGGCGGAGGATTCAAGTCAAGAAAAGGTGCCGGCGAGGAGGCAACATTACTGGGGCAAAGCGATGCTGCACTGCCCCGCCAGCACTCTTGGATTGTATCAGAATGCGCCGCTCTTTGCCTCCTCCTAGAGACCGAAAAGTTGGCTTGCAAACCAAAAGGGGAAGGGATTGGAGGGATGAGAGAAGCGAGGGTGTTTCCAGCGGGATTTCGGACTGTGCAGAGGTCGGATATGTCGAGAATCTCATTGTTTCCACGTGTTTTACGTTCACTGCGCGGTTCACTACACAATTTTTTACCCTTTCAGTTGAGTGCTGATTTCCGAGGCACCACCGATTGCATCCTTGTAGTGGTTTTCTGCGAGCGCGATTTCGGCAGAGCTGCAACAGCTTCCGAGGGTCCGTGAGTTTGCTGCCCAATCACACTTGCTGCGAGCGTTGGAAGCCGCCAGAGAAGGGCAGTTTATTGTGTGGTGCCGGTGGTGAAATGTCCGCGACCGGGACTGGCTTTACTGTCTGTTTTCACATGCCTTGAGACTCCTTTGGCACGCAAGTTTTGACAGGTTGGCAAGCGTCCAATTCGCATCCGAAAGACGCCATTGAATTGGTTCGCATCAAACAGGATGCCAAATCGAGAGTTTTTTTTCGCAACACAAATTCATACCTGCCAGGGTGCTAATTCCCTCTAGGCGACTTGAAAACAGATGCCTAGGATCGTACTTAGTCGTGATGCAAAGGAGATCGCAATCGGCTGATGCATCGCAAAGTTGATCGAACGGCGAGACGCCGCGATCACTTGACTAACGAGCTGTCAAACGACGATCGGTACAACGGCGTTCTGGGGGTGAGGCGTGATGGGGGCATTCGCACCTCGTGTCCCCCAGGACGCTTTTTTGTGTACAGATCTAATTCAGCTACAACATGGTTGCAGTTCGCAGGCTCTCCACTTCGCAGATATTCCACGCTTTCGGCTTGTGATCCTCCCGTCTGTTCATCTGGTTCGCATTGTGGCTATTGGCCTGCATCCTTGGCAGCTTACGATTTTATTTGCAAGGCAAAGTTGCTTACCATATGGTTCGCGCTGCGTCCGACTGATCCTTCTCTCTCCTGTTAGGACAAACCCTCTATGAGCCGTCTTCTTATCTTGTTGTCGATTGCCATGTTTGCGATTACCGCCGAGGCGAAGGAGTATCACCTCTTTTACTTGGGTGGGCAGTCCAACATGGACGGCTACGGATTCGTCAAAGAGTTACCTGCATCGCTTTCCAAACCGATCGCGGACGTCATGATTTTCCACGGCAACCAATCGCCTGATCAGCAGCCGGTTGATGGGCGTGGACTGTGGTCGCCGTTGCAAACTGGTCATGGTGTCGGATTCTCGTCTGATGGTAAGTCGAATCAGTATTCGGATCGATTTGGTGTTGAACTCACATTTGCATTAGCACTGAAAAAAAAGATGCCCAACGTGAATATTGCGTTGATCAAATACTCACGTGGTGGCACGTCGATCGCGGAAGAGGCGGCTCGTCAGTTTGGCTGTTGGGACCCCGATTTTAATCAAGGTACGGGGGCTGGGAGAGGAATCAATCAATACGATCATTTTTTGGCAACCATTCGGCACGCAACCAGCCACAGCGATATCGACGGCGATGGCGAGCCCGATACATTGATCCCGTCAGGAATTGTTTGGATGCAGGGTGAGAGTGATGCCGGCACTGAAGCGGTCGCCGTGCGGTACCAGGCCAACCTGAAGCGATTGGTGGATCTCATCCGAGCCGCATTGCGAACAGATGATCTGCCCACGGTCATCGGGCGTATCTCTGATTCCGGTCGTGAAGGCGAAAACAAGATTTGGAAATTTGGCGACACCGTTCGTCAGCAGCAAGCTGAGTTTGTCGAAGCGGACGGAAACGCCGCATTGGTAACCAGCACCGATCAGTACGGCTACAGTGATCCGTGGCATTACGATACCGCCGGTTACATTGATCTGGGCGAGGAGTTTGGCAAAGCGATGGCTCAGTTAGTTCAGCGATAGAAGTTGTCAGCGTGTTGTGGCGGTCATCACAGCTGGATTCTGATGTTCCAGCTACCTGTTATCGGCGCAGTTGTCCTTCCTACTACCCTTGATCACGAAGCGAGCTTGTCTCTAAGCCACAGGAGTTTGTTTTGGGTGACGCAGTCGGAGTCACAAGGTCTGGGAGGTTTTCGGCGATAAACATTTTGGATTGGCGGTCAGACAGGTGGTGCTGCGTAAACAGTCGGGTACTCATATTCCTTGTTGACGTTCAATCAATTCTTGACCTGCACTTCGACTGCTCGCAATTCTAATGGCCCACGTCCACCGGCATTTTGCTCCGCGTAGATCTGGCCTTAAATGACTAGTTTTTAGGAAGAGGGGCAGCTTTTCAGGTCGTCGATCAGGAAACTGCTCCTTGTGGGATTTCCTCATTCCGTTTGCGTT
>JAYZAR010000205.1:0-11076 GCA_036339635.1 Planctomycetota bacterium
TATCGATGCACATTCGCTCGTCAGCGGAGCTGATCCGGAACTTTCCGAGGTAAAATCGCTGATTAAATCTGCAACCATTATCCGTGAACTCTCCAGCATATTGGGACTGTTCATCAAACCACCGGCAACCGCCGGTGGTGATGACCAGGACACCGCCATGCTCGACCAAGTTGTGCATCTGCTGATCGATTTGCGCAAGGAAGCTCGCGAACGAAAAGACTACGCCACGGGCGATGCCATTCGCGATCGCTTGAGTGATCTTGGAATCGCGTTGCTGGACAAAAAAGAAGGCACGAGTTGGGAACGATCGTAAAATCCGACCGCCAACCATGCCGCATTTTGGGCATCGACCCTGGATTAAATATCACCGGTTACGGTGTGATTGAATTGAACTCCAGCGGCCGCCTCGGCGCGGGACGCGTCCACTTGATTGAAGCGGGTCTGATCCGCAGTCGTGCCAAAGCGCCAATTGAAGACCGCGTAAAAGAGCTGTTTGAGGGAGTTCAAGAAGTCATCGAGCAGCACTGCCCCACGGACATCGCTTTAGAGCAACTGTTCAGTCACTACGAACGCCCCCGAACCGCGATCTTAATGGGGCATGCTCGAGGCGTGATTTGCTTGGCTGCCGGACTGGCCAACATCCCAGTAACCCACTACGAACCAACACGTGTTAAGCGGATGATGACCGGAAACGGACGAGCCCCGAAACATCAAATGCAGTTGGCAGTCAAAGCACAACTCGGGTTAGCAACTGCCCCCGAACCAGCGGATGTTGCCGATGCGTTGGCGATTGCACTTTGTCATCAGGCCACGGTGGGTGAACTTGAGTGATACGGTCAGTGAACGTCAGTGATCTCGGGCTGTACAAACACAGGTACAAGATGCACCGCCCAGCAACACCAAGGAGTGAATGTTGATCATCACGATTTCAGGAAAGTTGGCTCACGTCACAGAAACAGCGGTGGGTATCGAATCAGCACCTTTTGAATATGAGGTACTAGTTACCGACTATACTCGCCGCCAACTGCAGAGCCAGGTCGGCGAAATCGTGCGGCTTCATACGCTTGACTACATCGAAGGCAATGCTCAAGGCGGTCGACTGACACCGCGACTGGTCGGCTTCCAAACGGAACCGGAACGGCAATTTTTCGATCTTTTTTGCAGTGTGGATGGAGTCGGCGTCAAGAAAGCTTTGCGTGCGATGGTGCGCCCTGTGAATGAACTGGCCATCTTGATTGACCAACAAGATGCCAAGGGGCTTTCAGCACTGCCCGGAATTGGCCCCGCAACCTCCGAAAGAATCATCGCCAAATTGCGTCGCAAAATGCCACGCTTCGCACTGATGGTTCAACAAGAAATTGCAACGGATACCAACGACGCATCCAGCGAAGTGGTGAAGGAAACCTTCGATGCGCTAGTAACACTCGGCCACAGTGAATCGGATGCTCGAAAATTGATTGATGATGCGATCGCCACTGGTAAGAAATTCAAAGACATCGAATCACTGCTGACAGCAATCTACCAACGCACCGGCTAAAAACTCTCAGCGGCAGGTAAATGCTTGGTGATTTTCTTTGAAAAAGAAAATCTGATTGCACGGTTACCAAGGGCGTTGTTAGCTCATTTACAATGGGCGAGGCTCGGGCATCTCGCCTTACCTAACGACCTTCCCGCACCCTCTCATGGAGCATCCCATGATTCGCTTCGCTACCTGCCTCCTCTTGCTTGCGGCCCCATTTTCAGCGCTCTCGCACGCGGATCATCACGGATTCGTGGATCTGTTCAACGGTAACGACTTGACAGGTTGGTCACAGCGAAATGGGACGGCGACCTATCGGGTCGAAGACAATACGATCATCGGCAAAACAACGGAGGGGAGTCCGAATTCGTTTCTTTGTACCGAACAGCTGTACGGCGACTTTGAATTGATCTTTGATGTGAAGGTTGATAACGCACTGAACTCTGGTGTGCAAATCCGATCACAAACAAGAGACACGCCCACCGGTCGCGTGAATGGTCCTCAAATCGAAATCGCAACCAATGGAACTGCTGGCTACATCTATGGAGAGGCAGCCGGTGGCTGGATGACGCCGGACGATCAACGAACGCCACACAAATCGTTTCGAGATGGTGAATGGAATACCTATCATGTGGTTGCAGTCGGCCCCAATATTCAAGTCTGGTTGAACGGTCAGCCGATCTCTGACCTCACCCACGACGAACGCTTTCAATCACATCCAAAGGGATTCATTGGCTTGCAGGTCCACAGTATTGGCAAAGGGCAAGGTCCATACGAAGTACGATGGCGAAACCTAAAACTGCGTGACCTGAGCCAGTTCAAGTCACTGTACAATGGGAAAGATTTGACTGGCTGGAAAACCACTGGGAACTGGCTCCCACAAGAAGACGGTTCGCTTTTAATCCAACCGCGAGACGGCGAGAAAGGCTGGCAGCGATATGATGCCTATCTTTGGTCCGAAAAGAAGTACAAAGACTTTGTCTTGGATGTCGAATATCTTTACCCACCCGGTGGCAACAGCGGCATCTACTTTCGCGTTGGTGATCGAAACGATCCCGTTAAACAAGGAATCGAAGCGCAAGTGCTTGATTCAAGTAAGAAACAAGGCCCACTGACCGCTCACGATCATGGCGGAATCATCCGTACTGTCGGCGCAAGCAAAAACATGTCACGACCACCCAACCAATGGAACCGAATGGTAGTGACCTGTATCGGCAATCATCTGCAAGTTGAACTCAACGGTGAACCAATCGTCGATACCCAACTGGATCAAGGCGCGATGAAGGATCGACCCCTGGAAGGCTATATCGGCCTGCAAGATCACGGCCAGCCGAATAATCTGAAATTCCGCAATCTCCGCATCCGCGAACTGTAAGTTCTGCACTGCGGTTTACGATTGGATGAGATTGGGAATCGTTTCCCCAATGTTCGCTCGGCCTCATCAGGGATCCGCCGCGGCGTGTACCGGCGGCCAGTCTCTGGGTCGATGAAAACGCCATCACGATCGCGTGCCTCCGACTAAACAGCACTTAATAAGCTTTGGCAAAGATGGCTTTCTTATCGGCTGGTTGCCCGGTGAAGAAACATTGCCCAGGCTCATCGTTGTTCTTGCGGGGTACACATCGCACGGTCACTTTGAGTTCCTTGAGCAACGGCGCAAGCTGATCTTCGTCGGAGAAGTGACAAGACGCGAACCCCCCATGGATTTCATTTTCCTTTTTACAGGTGAAGAAGTCACGGAAGTCTGCCTCATTGCTGATACTGCGCGTATTGTCTTCACGCAATGTGAGCGCCCGGTTAAACAAGCCCTGCTGCATGTCACCTAGAATCGAACCGATCGATGCGACCAGCTCACTGCGTTCCATTGGCACGCTTTTTCCTTGGTCGCGGCGGGAAAAGAAGACGCCATTCTTTTCAATATCTTTGGGCCCCACTTCCAAACGAATCGGAACACCCCGTTTGACATGATGCCATTTCTTTTCGCCACCACGAATGTCACGATCATCAATTTCCACACGCACGGCGGCCCCGCCATAGGTTTGACTGGCCAGCTCATCGCGTAGCGAATGAACATATTCCAGCACATCAGCCCGCTGCTCGGTGTCTCGATAAATGGGCAAAATCACAACCTGCGCGGGAGCCAATTTGGGTGGCAAAACCAGCCCATCATCATCACTGTGCGTCATGATCAGGGCACCAACTAACCTTGTCGACACACCCCAACTGGTTGTCCAGGCATATTGACGTTCTCCCGCTTCATCTTGGAAGACAATTTCCTGAGCGCGTGAAAAATTCTGCCCCAGAAAGTGACTCGTGCCGGCCTGCAAGGCTTTGCGATCTTGCATCATCGCCTCAATGGACAGAGTTTCCACTGCTCCTGGAAACCGCTCCGCCGCCGTCTTACTTCCGATGATGACCGGCATGGCCATCCAATTCTCCGCAAAGTCAGCGTAAACGTCGATCATTCTTTCTGTTTCTTCAATCGCCTCTTGGTCGGTCGCGTGGACAGTGTGGCCCTCCTGCCACAAAAACTCGGCGGTGCGCAAGAACATCCGGGTTCGCATCTCCCATCGAACCACATTGGCCCACTGATTGATCAAAATCGGCAGATCGCGATGACTCTGAACCCACTTGGCATAGGTCGCGCCAATTATTGTTTCACTGGTGGGTCGCACAATCAGTGGTTCTTCCAGTGGGCCCGCCGGTCGCAAACCCCCCTCCGGGTCAGGTTCCAGTCGGTGGTGAGTCACCACTGCGCACTCCTTTGCAAACCCCTCCACGTGCTGAGCTTCTTTTTCCAAAAAACTCATCGGGATGAATAACGGGAAGTAGGCATTTTGATGGCCGGTTGCTTTGAACATGTCGTCGAGGGCGCGTTGCATGTTCTCCCACAGACGAAACCCCCAGGGCTTGATGACCATGCAGCCACGAACCGGGGAATTCTCAGCTAAATCGGCTGCGCGAATGACCTGCTGATACCACTCGGGGTAATCTTCGACGCGTGTGGGCTGGATTGCCGTTTTGGGTGCTTTAGGCATTGCAGTGCAGGGCAGGGGAGTAAGGAAAAACCGAGTCCGGACGCCGACATCGTAGCCATCGACGTCCACCAAATGAAGAGAGAGCGATCTAGATTGCCAAGCGTCACCCCAGGTTTGGCCCCATTCACCGTGGTCCGTATGCGGTCGTCCTGTGTGCTGTAGCGGATTCGATGCTGTCAACCCGTGTACCATGTGACCCATCTACCCGATCCTAGAAACCGGGCTTGAGCATCACCTGACTGGCATTGGCCACCGATGGGGTCAATTCCGAGGGGAACGCTATCTTCTCAGATTCAGCAACTCATCGAGCAATTGCTGGCTGGTCGTGATCACTCGGCTATTTGCCCGATACTGCGTACTAGCAAGGACCAGCTCCACCAAGTCCAAACCGATATCGGTATTGCTCAATTCCAAAGCACCACCGATCACGCTGCCAATCCCATTTTCACCAGGACTACCCTGGACCGGCAGACCTGTATTAATGCCTTTTGCATACAAATTCAGTCCGCGTGATTCCAATCCAACTGGATTGGCAAAACGCGCCAATTGAATCTGACCGAGATCGCGTGTCACGCCGTTGCTGAATACCCCGCGAATATTTCCATCTTCACCGATCACAAAACTGTTCAACACTCCGGGCTCGCTGCCGTCTTGACGAGTTGCGGCCAAGCTCGCCTCTTGGGCCGCCAATCCAGAAACCAAACCAAAATCCATATCAAACTGCAACGGTGACACACTCGGCACGCCATCTCGATTTATCGAGACCCGGTCGTTCGTTGCAGAGACAAAGTTACCGTTACCGTCAAAAGACAGTAAAACCGTTCCCACAGCGATATCCGAGCCGGTCACCGCTTGGTTGTCCGGACTATCAGCATACCATCGATAAATCGTTTTCTGATCGGTGCGTTGCTCCAATGTCGCGGTTACACGCACATTCAATGGAACCCCCAGCGAATCGTAAACGACGAAGTCACTCGCTGCACTCTGCCCCACTGCTTCCTGCTTCACACCAAATGCCAGGTTAGGTGTGGTAACGTTGCCAACTTCATCCTGGATTCGGAAAGCTGTTAGATCGATCTCCAAAGCATTGAGTTCACCGGTGTTACTGACAAATCGGATCGATCCATCCTGGATATAGCCACCCGGAATCAATTCACCGGTCTCCCCTAGGATCAGGTTCTCTGAAGGCAAAATCGCGTTCTGCGAATCGAGCACAACGCTTTGAATCCCGGACGAATCCGAGATGAAATCAACGAAATCTTGCATGGTCGAATCAGCTGTAATTTCAAACTCTTTCGCTCCCAGAGCTCGACCACCTTTACGACCACTGTAGCTGAGGGTGCCAACCTCGAAAGCATTTTCGTAAGTCAATCCATCGCGTTGCAATACGTCGGTCAGCAGCGTGCTGCTATTAATCGTTGGTCCGTCCAAATCAACCAGCTGATTTCCGGGCGCCGTGAGATCAGCGATCTCTGCATCACTTTTGCTATCGGTGTAGACCGAACCGGGTGGCACAGTATCAACCAGGTAAAAGTTGTTCTGGTCACCTGCCAGGTTGCGATAAATGCGGACTTCATCATAGGCGGGAAAAGTGTCACCAAGACCAGGAGTAGGCGGTGTTGGAAATCCAGACAAAGTGATTCGTCCGTTGACGGTACTCTGAGGACCAATCAACGCACTTGGGCGTGTCTCGTTCTCTCCAGCCCGGTGAAACGTGACCATGTAAGTGTAGTTACCGGTAAGTGTCGTTTCATCGAGCTGATCTCCACTCAGTGGTATTGATCCATCTTCCGTATATGTTCCACCAGCTGCCGCGGAACCAAGCAAAAAGAAATCGGATGCATTGGGGCCAGTTCGATAGATGTTGACCGTCGGATAATTCCCTGAACCTTCGACTGGCAAGTTACTAAGCTCAATTAGCCCCGCCGCATTTACGGTTGACGAAATCGCAGAGCTAGGTGTCGCTTCATTTCCAGACGAATCGACGAGGGCGATTCGATATTGGTAGGTACCTGCCGCCAGGCTGCCGGCACCCGTGTTATCGATATTGATGCTGGATGGATCTGTCAGCGGTGCTGCTCCGACCGAAACATCGGATGCCTCCGGCCGCGGTACACTTGCGTCACCAAGCTTCACCGATTCGATAACTTGCGAAACCGTTGCCAGTTCGCCAACCGGTGTAAGCGTTCCCTCAAACGTCACGTTTTCGGTCGCCTTGGCAACACTCTCGGTGCCAAGTGGTACCGCCAAGGGTTCCAATTGTGTTTTCTGCAAGCGGAACTGTTCGTCAACGCCGTAACCCAACAACCGCTGTCCCGTCGCGTTAACGAGCTCCGCGTCACTATTGAGTTTGAAGATCCCGTTGCGAGTGTAGAGTTGTTCGCCTTCGGCTCCCTCCACAATAAAAAACCCATCCCCCTGAATCGCAAGATCCGAACTACTGCTGCTTATCTCAATCGTTCCTTGATTGTGGTCGGCAGCGATTTCCGCAACCTGTACCCCCAATCCGATTTGCCGCGGGTTGGTACCGCCATTATTCGACGATGGGCCGGCACCAAGAGCTAGCGTCTGCAGGAACTGGGTTCCAAAAACAACGTCCGACGACTTAAAACCGACGGTTTGTGAGTTGGCCAGGTTGTTACCGATTACATCGATTTGTGTTTCGGCGGCGCTGAGACCGGTCAGCGCAGTGGTCAAGGCGGATGTAAGTCCCATCGACGTCGATCTCCCAGGCGATTCCGCTGGGAAACTTGCCGATCGAAAGCGTCATGCGACTTGAAAGCAAGCGAGGCAGCCGCCCCATTGCTAGCATGCGAGGCACCGCCTCAGCCGCAAGCCTCAGGCAATCGGAAAATTTTACCCAGTTTGAATTGTTCGAATGTTCTTTATATCCATCGTCTTTTCACCCACATGAACTTTGACAGATCGCTGTTGGTTCTCTTCAGTAGTTTCTACAGTGACGCGATCCACCACTCCTTCAACATTGCTTAAGTCATCCCCCAAACCGTTAACCGTTTGACCAATCAAGCTGCTGGCAGTTACTAATTCCTGGCTGGCAGAGAGATTTGACAAGGTTTCAGTCAACTGATCCGTCGCACCAATTTCTCGAATGTGGCCGATCTGCTGGACCATCTGTGCGTTATCCATGGGATTCAACGGATCTTGGTTTTGCAGTTCACTAACCAATAACTTCAAAAAATCATCGATCTGGAGATCGTTGTAGGCGTCATTAACGCCAGAACTGAGCTTTCCGGCCTGCTCAGCCGCAGAAAACCGAGCGGTGGCAGACTGTCCAATTTGTGACATCAATCGTCTCTTTTCGAGCAAACGGGGATTTTTGACCAATCTGGTTTTAGGCTGCGACGATCCACGAACGCGAGCCCAATCCTAGTCGCACCAACACATTCAGATTCTTCCAAGCGAACAAGTAACCTTGGATCGCATCGAAATCTTGTTAATTCGTCAAAGAACGTGGCATTAACGTGGCATTGAGGGACATTTCGTTCAGCAGCATTCGAGCGTGGGATTCGAGCGAACTAGCGGTCGAGTTGACCTACAAACGCAAGTCCACACCATTCGTGCTGATAGTTGACGGTGCAGCGTGTGAAACTTCAGTCGGAGCCTTCGCCGTGCTGGCCTCGGGCCGGGTCACTTGTTTGCGAGGTGATGATGGCGGTTGCCAACGCGACTGTTGCCGCTTGTTATCGTGATCATTTCGGAAATTGCCAGCGTCGCGATCTCCGGAATCGATCTCCACCTCTAACCGTTCGATTTGCAACCCTTGTGATTCAAGGCGTTGTCGCAATTCTGGCAGATGCTCGCGCAATGCCGTGCTTGCCGCCTCCGTTTCAGCGACTATGCGAGCCTGCATCTTTCTTTGATGAATCCGCATCTCGACGCGAACGGATCCCAATTCAGCCGGGGCGAGCCGCAGACGTACCGTTCCACCATCTGGTCCAAGATGCTGAAATGCTTTGCTTACCCGTTGAATCAATTTAACGCGTGAAACTGTTTCAGCGGTATTCGCCGGTGTCGACTTTGCTTTGGCACGATCGTTGGTGGTCGCCGGGGCATCCTTGCCGTTCACTGCGGCAAACGTTCCAACTTGATTGGCACCACTGGTCGAGCTACTCGCCATGCTGGCTGACACACGAGCAGGACTCATGGCAGCTTGTGCGACCGCGTTCAACGCCGGCGTTCCTTGCTTTGTCGAAATAGCAGCGGCGTCCATCGATTTGGGTGCAATTGATTCCAGTGCAGCGTTGGATTGTCCACCATTTGCGTTCTGAGAACCCAAGGCCCGCAACAATGCTTCATCCGCTGGCGATATTTGTTTGGCAGCCTCATTTCCGTGAACGGCCTGGGTACCGACTCGACGCCCCCGCAATCTACGTGGACGATCAGCCCCATGATCACTGCTGGTCTGTTGCCCAAATTCACTTTGGTCTGAATCCATTCCGAGCTGGTTCACCTCTCGTTGTGATTCTTCAGTCGAGTTGACCCGTTTAGATTCCTCAGGCACGACCGGCCCCTGCGGGATTTCCTTCGTTGCTTTGCTGTAGCGACGGCGATCAGCGACTTCCCTGTGGCGACCTGCCTCGTTGACGGTCGCGACTGCTCCCAAGTCGGCCACCGTCGCTCCACCTTGCTCGGTTTCGGCCACGACTGGCTTAACCAACAAATCCTGCTCCACATCCACCGTTACCTGCTGGACCGGAGCGTGGGAAACAAGCCGTTCGGGAATTCCCTCCTCCTCATTCACTTCTTTTAGATCGACGTTCTCCAGAATCTCGTTCGTCTCGGTCGAATTTTGTCGATCGTCGAGAGGATTGCCCAACGATTCATTGGTGAGGACAGGAAACAGCTCCGAAGACTGATCTGTGGTCGAGGGTTCTTCGGCAGTTTCCTGCGGTTCCTCAACCGATTGCACAAAATCCTCACTGCCTAGCAGACTTTCATCACTCGTGTCATCCGTCGCGACGGTTGATTTGACGGTGTCTGATTGGGACATGTGCGCAAAAACCTGCGCAAAGACATCTTCGAGTCCATCTACCTGAGCCGCCAACTGCCCAGCGGTTCCGATCGCGCGTATCTTCGTATTTGCCGGTGTCGATATCGGCCGGACAGTCCGCGCACGGAGCCCCGTATCTAACTCGCTCACATTCGGCCTCCCCCCGGAACGCCAAAATGCTGTCGGCGAAGGGATTCGGCGTTAATCACGCGAATACCACAGCAGCCGGGTTAGCGGTTTTGGCTAGCCTCGTCGATTAATTTTGTTGTCGGCATCCCTTCCCCAATTCGGCGAAGGAGCTCGGCGAGCTTGGCGGCCTCTTCCTCGGTCGTAAACTCTGCCAGTATGTCTTTTCGTTTATCTGTGGGCATAGCTTGAAGGATTGTGACAACCTCATCGATTCTTTCATCATCATACATTATCAAGAGCTGCTGTTTTGCCTGGATTGCCTCAAGCGATTGAATCGTTCGCTGCACATCCTCAATCCCCTTTTTCTGCGCACCTTTTTTTATCTCCGCCAATTCAATTTGAAATAGAGCGAAACGTTCATCAAAGCGCGTCCGTTCTTCGGTCAGTTCTGCTAGCATTGCAGTTATATCTTCACGGAACATTTTCTGGCTGCGCAGACGCATGTCCATGTCGTAGCTTTTCAGCTTGCGGGCCTCCAGAACCTCATCGAAATCGGGTTGTTCGTAGTCTTCGCTGACTAGAAGCGCCTGCTCAATCCTTTCGCCTGAGATGTCGATGCCATTGAGTAGGGCAATGATCTTCGTGGAAGTTTCACCATTCAGGCTTCCCTGAAACAAGAAGTAAGCGAGCAGAATGACTTGCGTGAGGACCGTCGCCATGCAGAAGCTCTCAGTCGCATTGATCAGCTTGTTCATCATCTTTTCTATCGCTTCCGGATAAGGCTAGCGTCTTCGCATCAGGGCGTATTTCCGTAACGTTGAATCATCGATTTCAGCTTGCTCGCATTTTGCTTGTTCTGCCAAGAATCGCTGACGGTCTTTTGCTTCCAACCGCTCAAATCGCTTGACTTCGGCTTCAGCCGCTGCCAGAGCTTGCCGTCGGCGGTCGAGTTCCTGGAGCAGTTGAGTCTTTGTTTGGGCAAGCGATTCCAATTGAGTCAGCAACTGCAGGTCATACCGCCCGCCAGCCAAGAGCGAATCAACAGAGACATTCCCAATTCTTGTTTGGTCCATCTGCCGTAGGGTTTGACGTTCTGACTCAATTTCGTTCCTGTGATCGTCGATTCGCTTGATCGCAGCGATTGCCTGTCCCATCGCCATTCCAGCGTCATCGCGAGCTTGCTGACGAAGCTGCAAAATCGATGCGAAACGAAATTGAAACTTCATAATGTTGCGGGACCAGTAGCGATTGGCCGAGCATTTTGATCAGCCGTAGTCAGCTGGCGAGCATTGGTTTTGGCTGCGTTCGCGGCAGAATTCGCGGCAGTGGCCGCAGCCGTGGAGACGGCCCGAACAAGTGAAATAAGCTTGGCTTGAGAA
>JAYZAR010000206.1:0-39854 GCA_036339635.1 Planctomycetota bacterium
GTCCCTCTCTGAGGATGTGTTCCCTCGACATAGTGGCACCCTCGAACATCGCAGCGTTGCGTTCATAGGCTCGCTGTGCCGCTTTGCGCTCGCGGTCGATCGATTCAGACATCGCGCCGGGAGATCTGTGAGCATAGATCGTGGGCATCTGCAAGACTGTCAACACGAACACCTTCATCTGCTCCCGATGCGGCAGGTGAGCAAGCAACCAGCCAGCTTCCTCGGCACCAGTCGAACCATCCGATGCGATCACGATGCGTCTCATAGTTACATCTCTCCCCATTTCAATCTTTCCAGGCTGTATCTGTAATCCTCTAATGCAATCGCGGTACCGGAGTCGATTCCACGAACAAAAACGCCTGCTACCACGAATCAGTGCGCGTTATCGCACAGTTCGACCGCTTTGTCACGGAATGGTTTGCCACCCGTGTGCCCTAGGTGTCGAACAGATCAGTTAGAGGGCAAAACGGATTCAGCGTTTTGAAGTGGGGTAGGACTCGGCGGTTGCCGTAAAGAAGAGATACAAGCGACGAGGCGGCACCACACTGAGAGGCGAATTCCTTACACTTATACGTCTCATTGGTTCGCTGAGACGTCAAGCGACGAATACCTTGCCAGCTTGCCGCTTAACCCAAGCACTCTTCCTCGACCGCCCGAGCGAGCCTGAATGCGGACGCACGGTAGCGTTAACGCTTTTCGATCAAAGCGACTTCACCAGTGGCCTGCGGCATCAACTCAAATCCGTCAACGCAGTGCGGCAACGGACGATCGTCGATTACAACGATATGAGTTTGTCGAGCGAGAGCATGCCCGGCTGAAACGCAGTCCTCATCAGGCAACGATTTCGAAGCCCTTGCGATTCTCACGCGAAAGGAACGAGTTCGCCTGAGCATCATCGATGATTTCCCGTTTCGTGGGATCCCATTTCAAGGCTCGATTCAAACGCATTGCGATGTTCGAGAGATGGCAGATCTCAAGCATTCGGTTGTGAGTCCAAACGTCAGAGATGGGTTGTTTTCGAGCTTGCATTGCTTCGATGAAGTTAGCGGTGTGGTTCGCGCTGACTTTGCCACCGTAAACTTCCTCAATTGCTCCATCGGGTAGTGGATTGGTGGCAAGATCTTCTACTGGCTTACCGGCAATTTTGCCACGGTTTACAAAGAAACGACCTTTCGTGCCCTCGAATAGGATCCCGTTGTCACCTTCGCTGGTAATGATCATTTCGACGTCGTTCGGCATATCGACTTGGATCTTAAAGCTTGTGGCCGCATTGTATTGGTCTTGAACCACCGGATTTCCATCCTTGTATTTAACGGGCAACGAAAACTCCAGTGGAGTCACTTTGCTCGGTCCCGTATCGCTTGCACCAAGTGCCCAGCATGCGATGTCGACATGATGTGCACCCCAATCGGTAAGTTTCCCGCCGGAGTATTCATGCCAGTTTCGGAACGCGTAATGACAATTGCTGTACAACGGAACTCCGCCACCATACCCTTTGCGCACTTCTGGCAAGGCTCGATACGGAACCTTGGGAGCTGGTCCCAGCCAGGTATCCCAGTCCAACCCTTGCGGTACATCGACAACTGGGATCATAGGTGACGCTGACATGCTGTTGATCCCACATGTCACCCGTTTCACGGTGCCGATTCGTCCGTGCTTGACTAAAGCGACTGCTTGAAGAAATCGCTGACCAGATTCGCTGCGTTGCATCGTTCCAACTTGAAAGACACGACCGGTTGCTTTGACTGCCTGTTCAATCAGTTTGCCTTCTGCGATCGTCAGCGTAAGCGGTTTTTCGCAATACACATCTTTGCCAGCGCTCATCGCTTCTATCGCGATTTTCGTGTGCCAATGGTCTGGCGTCGCGATCATGACAGCGTCAATATCCTGACGATCAAGTATTTTCCGATAGTCTCCGTAGCCGTCTGGTTTCTTTCCCTGGCTCGCTTTGGCTTTTTCAAGGTTCGCACCGAGTACGTTGGTGTCCACATCTGCCATGGCCTGGAAATCAGCAAACTTGAATGACTTGGACGTAATTGCCCAGCCCTGATTACGAAGACCAATGGTGGCAAAGGTGGGACGCTCGTTAGGCGAATCTTGGCCGAAAACGACTCGCGTCGAACCATGAAACAACCCACTAGCTCCTGCGGCAGTCGCTCCCTGTATGAAACGACGCCGGTTGTATGGGTAAGAAATTTGCATGGATCGTACCTTTCGGGTCACAAGGGTGTCTTTCTGGGCTCCATCATAGACAGATAGTCACGTGCAATCCATTGATCGTCTTGCGTTAGGCAGTCGTGTTTGCTGGCAAACGCAGGCTTTGATGACCGGTACGTAATGGGCTCGCACGAGGTGATTCAGGGTGCGGTAATGTGCTGATAATTAACGCGTTCCAACCTTGGATACCTTCTGCTTGCAGGTTCATCATGGCTTCGTTCGTACCCCCGAGCAGACGTTTGGTTACTCGAGGGTAAAGCGAGGTCTTTCTCGCCTGAGTGACTCGACCAATGCAGCACAACAATGCAGGATCACCCTGCACCTCCAGTGTCACTTGAATTCATAAGAAACGCCGTTTGCCAAGACCGAAGCAGGCGACACCCTGTAGACGAGACCGGGGACACTGCTCGAAAACAAAAGCAGTCCGACCGCAGCGATCACGGCCAGCAGAATCCATCATCGGTTTTCTGTTTCTGGTGCAGTTCGTGTGGTTTTCGTAATCGACTCATGGAATTGTCCGCACACGTACAACCAAACATTTAGCAATCCTTGATGGGTCATCGTTCATGCCAGATTGGGTGAAGCAGGCTCATAATTCGTTTTGCTTTCTTTCCAGTTCGAAAAACACTTGGTTTTGGAATAAAAGCGTGTTAAAGGAACTACCGTTTTACCCGCTCATAATTTGTCGTTTTGCCCCATCTCGCGTGACAAAGATGCAAGTTTTTGTTTCCCTTGTCTCGTGGGTCGCTTTGCTCGCCTCTCGTGACGACAATGAACGCTTTGATCCACGAATTACTCTTTCCACCGGTTCTCAATATGAGTCGTTTCAACCGTCGCCAATTTCTGAACACCGCCACGGCTTTTGGGGTGACGTCATCTTTGCCTGCCCGTCCATTGTGGGCCGCCGCCGCTAACGATGAGATTCGGCTTGGGTTTGTAAGTTGTGGGGGACGAGCGGGTCAGTTGATGGGGCAGTTTGGTGGAGTGGATGGCGTCCGCATTGCCGGATTGTGTGATGTTGATGAGAACCGTCTCATGTTGGCGAAAAAAAGGTTCCCCGAAGCAGAAACATGGACTGATCTGCGTGGACTGATTGAATCCGACAATATTGACGTGGTGGTCGTTTCGACGTGTAACCATTGGCATTGCCTGGCAACGATCTGGGCGCTCGAGGCGGGCAAAGACGTGTATGTCGAGAAACCACTTTCCCACAGTCAATGGGAAGGTCAGCAAACCGTTGCCGCGGTTCGTAAACACAAAAGAATTTGCCAACTCGGAACCCAACAGCGATCGGATCCGATGCAAGTGGAGATCAAGAAGTTCTTGCACCAAGAACAGGGCTTGGGCGAAATTATCACGGCTCGTGTGAATCGATATGGAATCCGTCCGTCAATTGGTAAGCGATCTGCGCCGCTCCCAATCGACAAAAATGTTGCGTATGACATGTGGCTTGGCCCAGCCCAAGATTTGCCGATCTTTCGCGAAAAACTGCATTACGATTGGCACTGGGATTGGAATACAGGATCGGGCGAAATGGGAAACTGGGGAGTCCATGTGTTGGATGATGTTCGAAACAATGTCTTGCAAGATTCGTGCAAGCTTCCCAAGCGAATCATCGCAGGTGGTGGACGTGTCGCATTGAATGATGCTGGTCAGACGCCCAATATTCACTTCGCGTACTTTGACACCGGCTCGATTCCCGTCGTGATTGGGCTGTCTAATTTGCCAGCCTTACCTGGTGGAAAGAAAAGTCCCAAGCATCCGGGCCCTGGCAGCGGATATGTCATCTATTGCGAAGGGGGGCGGTTCGAAGGCCAACGGGGCAGGGCGATTGCTTACGACAATGATTGAAAGGTGATTCGAAAATTTAGCGGAAATGGTGACCTTCGACACCAAGCAAACTTCATCGAAGCCGTGCGTCAACAAGATCGTTCACTTCTGAATGCAGAAGTGGAAGTTGGCAATGACAGCACTGGTTGGTGCAACTTGGCGAATGTCGCTGTTCGTGCGGGAGTCGATTTTTCGCGTCGACAAGTCGCCGAAATCGACAATGAGCATTGGCAGGTATTGGTTGGTGAAATGGATCAACACCTCAAAGCACATGACCTTGAGTTGGATGAGCGTCAGATCCGGCTAAGTTGCGTTTTGGAAATAGACGACAAGTCGCAACGATTTGTCGGTTCTGGAGCTGACACCGCCAATCCGTATCTGAGACGAGACTACCGAGCCGGATTCGAAGTGCCCCGATACGTCCAGAATGCGTAACGAAGATCTTGCAGTTGGGTGGGTATCGATTGGGGCTGCCAATCTGATCAACGGTGCTACCGACCTGATCGAAAGTATGTTCAGCTCAGACGTATTCAGATCAGATGAGCGCTTCAGGAACCAACACCATTACTGCGGCGACAGGTAGATAGCGTCGCCGGTGAACCGATTTCGAAATTGCTCGCTGGTCCATGTTGTTTTACCAAAGGCTGGATCGGCGATCAGCCAGTTGCCACTATCTGTTCGCCCCAGAACGACGACCGCGTGCCCTTCGCCTCGAGGACCGAGCAGTCGGTGGATTGGTTGATTTGAGTTCGGTCGTTCCGATTGGAATGGTTCAAATTGAACCAGTGCGATGTTTGGAAGTTGGTTTTGGACAGCCCAGCGATCCAGGTTAGAGGATGCAACCGCAGGCAAGACCGATTTGCTGCGGGATGCTGCCATCAACCCGCTGAATAGCCTTACTGGTTCTGTTCCCTGCTGGCTGGTGTAACACAGCTTCGCCAGGGCCCGCTCGGTGGAGTGAATTCCATGTAGTTGCATCAACGTAGAAGCCGCTGCGGGTCCACAGGATGCCGGATGGCTTTGCAGACAAACCCCTTCGTGCCAGGTCGACAGCGAATCAAGCTTCAGAGGTGTCAGCTTGGCACGAAGCATGGGCGTGAAGATAAATGCCAAGGCTAACATCGCGAATAACCCAATCGTGACCGGGCGACGCCAGCCAAGCAATCGTTGCGACCGATAGGCGAGCCCAGCGGTGAACGACAATAAGATCGGCATTAAATTGGACCACAACACCACCGCTGCAGCGGGCAAAGTGGCAAACCAACCAAGTCTGCCCGAGAAAATCCAAGCGTAGCCGAGCGAGCTGATTAAGCAGATTGCCATCGCACAAGGACGAGCTCGATCTAGATGCCCGCTGGTCCAACTACCAACAGCAAGGGCCAGCATGGCAAGCAATCCAATGACGTAGAATTCGGCAATCGTCGCCATTAACAAACCCAAATCTCCTGAACCTCAACGAGCGAATGTTAACAAACTGTTAACGTTTTGTTGTTTTCGGGTCAATATTATATTTGGCAGCGACGGGATTTCGGTCGATCTGTTTCCAAAATTGGGTCGTTTTCCCTGCGCAGCAGCAAACTAACCATCGAGCGTGTTCGAAGGTGGTTGGCCGAAGAAAGTCGACAGACTGGGCGCCAAAGCTGCGCAGCATTCGCTTTGGCTGGCGAGAAATAGCCTCAGTAACGTCTGATCGAGGATGGGCGGGGGTTGTCGCTCACTCGGTCAAAAAACGGTGCACGGTCACTTCGTGTAATTTCGTGCCGGGCCGTAGCAGGGTGGATGGAAACGTCGCTCGATTCGGTGCATTGGGAAAGTGTTGAGTTTCAAGACAAAACGCTTCGTGCTGCCCGTGCCCAGCGGAATTTTCATTGCCGGGTAAGTGATTCGCTGTATATAGCTGCATGCCTGGCTGGGTTGTTTCGATTTCCAGTATCCGACCACTGTCGGGGTCGACCACGCGGGCCGCCAACCGCTGATCTCCGATTTCACCTCGAACGACATAACAATGGTCGTAGCCCTTGGTCGCTTCCAATTGGTCGATTCGGGCTCCTAGATTTATCGGTTGTCGAAAATCTAGCGGCGTGCCTTCGACATCATTCAACTTGCCGGTGGGAATCAGATCCTTATCGACATCTAACCATTGGTCGGCTTCGATCACAGCAACGTGATTGCGGATAGTACCACTGCCGAACCCACCCAGGTTCCAATAGCTGTGATTGGTCAAGTTGACATGCGTTGGGGCATCGGTCGTTGCCATGAATCCGATCGTCAATTCATTATTGTCATTCCAGCTATAGTCGACCGTTGCTTCGACCGTACCTGGAAAGCCTTCCTGGCCGTCAGGACTGGTCAGATGAAACCGAACACCAACACGATCTTCAGCCTGATAACTTTCGCCTGTCCAATATTGGTAGGTGAAGTTTGTTTTGCCGCCGTGAAGATGGTGCTCGCCGTGGTTGATCGTGACTTGATATTCCTTGCCATCAATGGTGAATTTTCCTTCACCGATGCGATTGCAGAATCGACCGACTGTGCTGCCGAAATACGGATGCCCTTTCAGGTAGGGTTGCAGTGAATCAAACGCCAGATTGACATTCGCTCGTTTTCCGTCGCGATCGGGTACGTTGACATCCATCAACGTGGCACCCCAATTCATCACCGACAGACTGTGGCCGTGGGAATTTGTGAGCGTATATTGCGTCACTGGCTGTCCATCAGGAGTCTCGCCGAGTGACTTGGTTTCGATCTTCATCGTGTTCGAGTGGGCAATCGCGTTTGCAAAAGGGACAATACAGGTCAAAATTAGACTTGTAACGGCATACTGGGCACGCATCATGACGGGTTTTCCAAAGTTCGTGTACCAGACATCGATGGCCGACCCCGTTCCGGCTTGGCCGCCTGTATCCTCACAGCGTACTGAAATCTCCACAGCTTAACTGACTTAATCCACACCCGTTGGGTAAATAGAGCCACCCGCGGGCTTTTGTTTTGCTAACCTTCATCATCCTTCTTGGACCCTTTACTCGTGACCACCACCGCCGCGTTCAAACCTTTACGGATCGGGAATCTATCCATTGGGTTTCCGATCGTCCAAGCCGCGTTGTCGGGCTATAGTGATTTACCGATGCGAGTGATTGCGCGTCGGCACGGCGCCAGTTATACACTTTGCGAGGTGATGCTGGATCAGTTCTTGGTGGCATTGACCAAGCGACAAAAAACCAAGCATTTTTTGGAGATCCATCCGGACGAGCCGCCGGTCGCTGGTCAGTTAATGGGAGCGGAACCGGAACAATTTTCTGCCGGTGCGAAGAAGTTGGCGGAAGCTGGATTCAACGTGATCGATGTCAATTTCGGTTGTCCGGTGAAGAAAGTGCTAGGTCGATGTCGGGGTGGGTTCCATTTGTCTCAACCGGAAGTCGCCATTGAGATACTGCGGCGAACCCGCGATATTGTCCCCGAACATATTCCTGTGACGGTCAAAATGCGGCGTGGCATCGATGATAGCGCGGAGTCCCGCGATCGTTTTTTTCAGATCCTTGACGGTGCTGTTGATGCTGGGCTGGCTGCGGCGACCGTACACGGGCGAACGGTCCAACAGCGATACATCGGTCCCAGCCGATGGCAATTCTTGCGTGAAGTAAAAGAGCATGTTGGTGATTCGTTCACCCTGCTAGGAAGCGGTGATCTGTTCTCCGCTCAAGATTGTTTCGAAATGATGGAACAGACAGGCGTCGACGGGGTCACGGTGGCCCGTGGAGCAATTGGTAACCCGTGGATTTTCGAGCAGGCCCGCGCGTTGGCCGCTGGTGAACCGCTACCATTGCCGCCGACACTGCACCGACAAGCGGCAGTCATTCGTGAGCACTATGAGCTTTGTGAAAGGACTTACGGGATCACTCGTGCACCCCTCTTAATGCGCAAGTTTTGCATTAAGTACTCACAGAGCCATCCTCAACACGAAACGGTACGTGCTGCCATCGTTCGGCTAAAGACAAAAGCAGAGCTGGATTCTGTGCTCAATCAGTTCTACCAACACGATGCACCAGGTCGGTATGTTCCCAAAGAGATTCACGGCGGCCAAAAAGAGTGCTGATTTGAAGCGTCAGCAATTTACTTGGGAAAGAATCCCAGGATCGGGGATCACCTACGACTCGTCCTCTTTTTTGTATTGGTCCAAGCGGCGGTACAGTGTTCTCGCACCTATCTGAAGGATCTTGGCTGCTTCTTCGCGATTGTCGTTGGTAAGTTTCAGCGTTTCTTCGATTGCCCACCGCTCGACCACCGCAAGCGGTTGCCCAACCAGATCGGACTGTCCTTCCAGAGCCAAAGCTGGTTCGATATTGATCGCTTCGTCAGCATCGGCGAGTTCCGGTGGCAAGTCATCCAGGTCGAGTTTGCTGTCGGTGTCCAAGACCACCATTGTTTCGACAAAATTGCGTAATTCCCGGACATTGCCTGGCCAGTCGTAACTAAAGAACCGCTTGGTAACGGCGGGGGTGAAATGAGCCGCCGATTTGTCATGTCGCCGGAGAAAGTGTTTTCGGAAGTGGTCCATCAGCGGAACGACATCTTCCAGTCGATCACGTAAGGGCGGCAGTTCGACGGTGACGACTTTCAGTCGGTGGTACAAATCGCTGCGAAATTGTCCTGCTGCGATCAATTCTTCCAAGGGACGATTGGTTGCCGAAATCAGCCGCACGTTGACCTTGATCGTCTTGTTATCGCCCACTCGGGTGATTTGGTTATCTTCCAACACTCGCAACAATTTGATTTGCGTGTTGGCCGGCATATCACCGATTTCATCGAGGAATAACGTGCCCCCATTAGCGTATTGGAACGCTCCCTCGCGATCGGAGACCGCATCGGTGAAGGAACCTTTCACGTGTCCAAAGAGTTCGCTTTCGACAAGGTTTTCAGCGATTGCGCCAGTGTTGATTGCAACAATTCTTTTGTTCCGTCGCGGGCTGTTTTGGTGAATTGCTTGTGCAATGACTTCCTTACCAGTTCCATTTTCGCCCGTGATCAAGACAGTGGCATCTGTCGCGGCGATACGACGGATGCGATCGATCACATTCTGCATCTTCTTACTCGCGTAGACGATGCCTTCGAATCCGAACTTTTCGTCGAGACGTTGCAGGAGTTCGGTGTTCCGTCGCTTCAATGCGACGGCTTCGGCGGCCTTTTCCGTAATCGCCCGCAAACGATTGGGGGTGATCGGTTTTTCGAGAAAGTTGAAGGCGCCTTTCTGCATTGCTTCGACAGCAATGGGAACCGTTGCGTGGCCGGTGACCATCACCACTTCGCAATCGGGAAGCCTTTGCTTGGCGAGGTTCAGGATTTTCATTCCATCGACGTCATTCATCACCATATCGGTGACGATGATATCGAAGGTGTCTTGCTCGATCAGCTTCGCCGCCTCGGGGCCACTTGTTGCAACCTCGCAGGTGTATCCAACTTTCTCGAGACTTTCGGTCATTGCTCGCGCATGCGCGGCTTCGTTATCGACGACCAGTAGTTTCAATTGCGATACGTCGAAATCGAGCGACTTCAAGCTGGTGCCTGAGGTACCTCCGCTGTCAGCGGCTGGGCGAGCATTGAAATCGATTGGGAATAAAGGCATCACGACTCTGGTAGTTCAACTGGCGAAATCAAGTCACCGATTCTGCATAACGAACCTGCAGTGATTCGACTTCCATCGGTGCCTCGCGAGTGGCTTGCATGGCTCTCACAGCGGCTTCGGCGGCTGCCAATGTCGTAATGCAGGGAACTCCGTGCTGGACAGCAGCTGCTCGGATACGGCCTTCATCGGTCCGCGCTCCCTTGCCGTTGGGAGTGTTCAGAATGAACTGGACATCGTCGTTTTTCAGATAGTCAATCAGGTTGGGATGTCCTTCGGCAATCTTTTTCACTCGCGTGACTTGGACGCCGCCTTCTTCGAGCCTCGCTGCGGTGCCTGATGTCGCTAACAGGTCGAATCCCATTGCAGCTAACCGTTGACCGATCGCGACGGCAGCATCCTTGTGTCGCGAGGTCAAGCTGATGAAGATTTTCCCCGATTCGGGCAGCACACTACCGGCAGCGATTTGACTCTTGGCGAACGCCAGTGGAAATTCCTCGCTGATTCCCATCACTTCGCCGGTACTTCGCATTTCCGGTCCCAGTACGATGTCGACACCGGCGAATTTTCGGAATGGGAAGACACTTTCTTTAATTGAAACATGTCGTGGAATCGGCTCTTCCAGGATGCCTAATTCTCGCAGTGTCTTGCCAGCCATGACCTTCGTAGCGATGTTGGCGACGGGAACGCCCGTTGCTTTGGAGACGAACGGAGCTGTTCGACTCGCTCGAGGATTGACCTCTAGAACGTAGAGCAGTGGACCTTGCTCGTCTTGCTTAATGGCGAATTGGATGTTCATCAAGCCGATGACGTTCAGCCGTTTTGCCAATTTCTTTGTCGCTTCACGAATTTCTTCCAAAATTTCAGGAGCCAGACTGAAGGCCGGAATCGCACAAGCCGAGTCGCCGGAATGGACACCAGCTTCTTCAATGTGTTCCATAATGCCCATCACGACGCACTCTTGCCCATCGGCGATCGCATCGACATCGACTTCCGTCGCGTCCTCAAGGAAGCGGTCGATCAAGACGGGTTTACCATCAGCGACGACGAAGGCTTCCGCGACATATCGTTCGAATTGGGATTGGTCGTAGCAAATCTCCATCGCTCGACCACCCAAAACGAAGCTGGGTCGGACCAATGCCGGGTAGCCAATCTTTTTGGCCTCTAACCGTGCCTCCGCCATGTTGCAGGCCGTGCCGCTTGGTGGTTGCCGCAGTCCAAGTTCATTGATTAGCTGCTGGAACAGTTCACGGTCTTCCGCCATTTCGATGGTTTCGACGCTCGTTCCAATGATCGGAACGCCCGATTCTTTTAATCCGCGGGCAAGATTCAAAGGTGTCTGCCCACCAAATTGCACGATAACCCCATCGGGCTGAACAGCATCACAGATGTTTAGCACGTCTTCGATCGTCAGAGGTTCGAAAAACAGGATATCAGAGGTGTCGTAATCGGTGCTGACTGTTTCTGGATTGCTGTTCACCATGACACTTTCGATCCCAATTTCGCGAAGCGCAAAACTGGCATGGCAGCAGCAGTAGTCAAATTCGATTCCTTGGCCAATCCGATTGGGTCCTCCGCCGAGGATCATGATCCGTTTTTGGTCTCCTTTCGGAGGTAATTCGTCTTCCTGTTCGTAAGTGCTGTAGTAATACGGCGTGTAGGCTTCGAATTCGGCGGCACAGGTGTCGACGCTTTTGTAAACAGGTCGGATTCCCATCTCCAATCGTTTTGATCGAACGGAAGATTCGACGCTGCCGAGGATCCTCGCGAGTTGTCGATCAGAGAAACCGTGCCGCTTGGCTTGCCACATCTCATCTCGGGTCATCGCATCGAGTGAATCGAGCTGCGTTAAGCGATTTTCCTCTTCGACAATTTGCGACATGTGATCGAGGAACCAAACATCGATATTGGTCAGATCGAAGATCTCATCGATCGACATCCCCGCCTTCATGGCATAACGGATGTAGAAGATGCGTTCGGCGCCGGGGGTGCCCAACTTGGCTTTGATTTCGTCCATGTCGGGTTGGGATTCAGTGTCCCAATCGTCCCGATTGTCACTTCCCAAGCCAAATGCGCCGACTTCCAGTCCCCGCATCGCCTTTTGAAGAGATTCTCGGAAGGTTCGGCCGATGGCCATTGTTTCTCCGACGCTCTTCATTTGGGTCGTGAGAGTGGCATCAGCCTCCGGGAATTTCTCGAAGGCAAACCGCGGCATCTTCGTGACCACGTAATCGATGGTTGGTTCGAAGCAAGCCTTCGTCTTTTGGGTGATGTCATTGGGAAGTTCCCATAACCGATAACCGACGGCCAATTTGGCGGCGATCTTGGCAATTGGGAAACCGGTTGCTTTGCTGGCCAGAGCGCTGGAGCGGCTGACGCGTGGATTCATCTCGATCACAATCATGCGACCGCTGTTGGGCTCAATCGCAAATTGGATGTTACTGCCACCCGTTTCGACGCCGATTTCACGAATCACGGCGAGCGAGGCGTCTCGCATCCGCTGATATTCTTTGTCAGTCAGGGTTTGAGCAGGGGCGACGGTGATGGAATCGCCGGTATGCACTCCCATCGCGTCGAAGTTCTCGATGCTGCAGATGATGACGACGTTATCATCCTTATCGCGCATCACCTCCATCTCATATTCCTTCCATCCGATGATCGATTCTTCGATCAGGACTTCGGTCACGGGTGATTGGTCCAATCCATTCTGAACCAGCGAGTCGAACTCGTCTTTGTTGTAAGCGATGGCACTGCCACTTCCGCCCATGGTGAAGCTAGGACGCACGACTGCCGGTAAACCGACTTCACTGAGGGCTTTGCGAGCCTCCTCGAGCGTGTGGACGGTGAAGCCAGTGCAAACATCCAGTCCGATTTTTTCCATGGCGACCTTGAACTGATCGCGTTCTTCCGCCTTTGCAATGACAGCTGCATTCGCGCCAATCATCTCTACGCCGTATTTGTCCAGTACACCGTTGGCTTCGAGGTCCATGGCGCAATTTAGGCCGGTTTGGCCACCAAGCGTGGGCAACAGAACATCGGGCCGTTCCTTGGCAATGATCTTTTCGATCATCTGCCAGGTGAGCGGTTCAATATAGGTGCGGTCCGCGGTGGCGGGATCCGTCATGATGGTCGCCGGATTGCTGTTGACCAGCACGACCTCGTATCCCTCCTCGCGGAGCGCTTTGCAGGCTTGGGTACCGGAATAGTCAAACTCACAGGCTTGACCGATCACGATCGGACCGCTTCCGATAATCAAAATCTTGTGAATGTCATCGCGGCGAGGCACGTTTTTCGATTCCAGCGAGGGAGGCAGATGGGTGCAAATTGCCGTCGAGAATAGCAGAAAATCGGCGACTGTCGAAGCCGCTGAAGCGCTAAGTTTCTTTCGATGGCGATAAACTTGCCCTTGTCGCCAAAATCAGCCTGGTCTGTTTTTTACGCGACGGCTCTCAGGAACCTGCGTTTTTCCGCCCAGTTCGGTCCTGCCATCCTCGCCAGGCTGCTGGGCCATACCTCCAGATAAACCCAGTCGCAATAAAGGCTCCTCCCGTGAGCGTCCACCATTTGGGAGGTTCGTAACTGGCAAGATGTCGCCATGCGAGAAACGTCCAGAGCGGCACCGCCAGCGGCTCCAGCAGGGTGATCAATCCTGCCTCGTTACTTTCCACCTCGCGAACCGCGTAGGCAAAAATCATATAAGGAATCGCGAGTTGCACCGCGCCCAAGCCGAATAGGGCGAGCCATTGGACTCCGTGTGGCATCGGGGTATGGCCGACCACGAGTGGCCACAAACAAAGCACGGAGACACCATGGTTGACTAATCCGATCCAGGCTACGTCCACGCCGCGGAGAAATCGAATCGAAAGGACGACCCCGGCGTACATCAGCCCTGAAAATAGGGCCAAGCCGATTGGGCCGGTTGCCAGTGAATCGGTTGAGACGCGTGATTCCATCGTCACGATCACGCTGATCCCGATCAACGATAATGCGATCATCACCCAGTCGCGACGTCGTGGGCGATCACCCAGTCCCAGTAACCCCGCCACGGCCACCCAAGATGGGCCGACGTACTGAAGCCAGATTGTTGTCGTTTCTGACCCGCCTACCATCGCAACGAGAAACGAATAGGTCATCGCCGTGAATGACAGTGACATCGGAATCATTGCCAGTCGAAATCGTGGTCGACGGACGAACGGTAAGACGGTCAGGGCTGCAAATACCGCTCGCCAAAAGGTCAGGGCGACGCCTCGGGTCTCGATTGGCCAATCGTCGAACCAGGGCGCTTTGGCATAAAATCCGCTCGTGCTCCACAGCAGCGATGCGACGACAACCAGCAATCGGGATCGATCGCGACTAGATAGTCCTTTCATTTCAGTTCAATCGACGCGGTGACCGGTAAATGATCGCTCGCGAAACGCCCCGATTCAGTCCTCGGGTCGAGGACTTCAACCGTGTGAACGGTTAACGGCCCTGCCACGAACAGATAATCAATGATGCGTTCAGGGATGATTTTCGAGAATCCATTCCAAGTACTACGTGGACCATCTGGCGCTTGCTCACTGGCTTGCCTCGCGTCGGTCAGTGGACTTGAATCGGGGATTTCGGCTGTCGTTAGAGCCTGGTAGGGATCAGAACCAGGGAGACAATTGAAGTCACCCATCACGATTGCGGGCAGCCCTTCGCCGCGTTGATTGGCCATCCGCCGGATCAACTTTGCACTTTCGGTGCGGGCTTGAGTGCCACGGTGGTCAAAATGTGTGTTGGCCACCCAAACCTGCGCCCCGCCAGTCCGCTGTTTCAGAACCATCCAAGTGCAGGTGCGGGGTAGGACAGCGTCCCAGCCTTGAACGCCCACTTGGTTGGGAGTCTCACTTAACCAGAAGGTTCCTTTGGACAGCATTTCCAGCCGATCACGTCGATAGAAGATCGCAGCATGTTCTCCGCCGCTTTTTCCGTCACTGCGTCCTAGTCCGTATGATTCAAACCCACGCAACCGCGTCTTGAGTTGTTCAAATTGGGGTTTGGTGACCTCTTGCAAGCCGATCAGATCATAATCGCTAAGGAAATCGGTGACGGCGTCAACGCGTTTGGGCCAATAGTCCTCACCATCATTTCGATTCAGGCAGCGAATATTGTAGGTGACAATTTTTAATGGTTCGGCAGCAAAGGCCTGCGCGGCCGAGAGGAATACGATCTGTATCAGCAAAAGTCGATGCATGGTAAATCCTGGCAAGCGGCGTCAGGCGAATCTCCGAAAATCATTTGCCAGCGAATCGGCCAAAAACGCTCTTCGAGCGAGTGCTGCGAGCCGCCGAATGATTCCCGTCAGCGTGGACGATTGGCGATCTGCCGGGGGTGAGGGGATCATGTTGACGATGCTATCGATACATCATTCCCGGCTCGATCGCAAAGGGTCCGTTCTTTTTGGGTCGATCTCGGAAGCGACTAGTAGACGGAATATTGGTTCCAAGATTGGATCAAATATCCGATGTTTACTCGTGGCGGAGTGCTTCGATCGGGTTCATTTTGGCGGCGCGGATGGCCGGGTACAGTCCGCTGAGCAATCCGACGCCGACAGCAATCATCACAGCCAACGGGATGGTCCATAGCACGATGGCAGGTTCCGCTTCACGAATTGCCGCGGGCAAGGCGGCGAACTTTTCCTCCATGGTGTTTTTGGCAAACCAATTCAAGAAGCGATAGATCGGCAGACTCATCAACCCGAAGACGATTCCCATGATCGCTCCAGCGAAGCTCAAGACGATGGTTTCGACTAGAAATTGTCGCGTGATGTCCTTTTGCTTCGCTCCCAAAGCACGGCGAACACCGATTTCGCGGGTTCGCTCTGTTACACTCGCCAGCATGATGTTCATGATGCCAATGCCACCGACAACCAATGAGATACAAGCGATTAGAATACCGATCCCAAGGAACATCAATTTCATGTTTTTAGCCTGCTCGAGCAATTCCAGTGGTACCACAACCGCCGTGTCACTCATTTCCGCGTGATTCGCCGCCAACAACGTTTCAATCAAAGCGGCAGCAGGCTTTACGTCGTCCTGTTCTTTTGCCTGCAGGGTGATCTGGTTCAATTCCATGATCTCGGTTTGGAATTGACCACTGCGACGGGTCACGATCATGTCCCCGATCCGTTTTCGCAGCGTTCGCATCGGAATGTAGATGTCTTTGCTGAAATCTTGTGAATCGAGCGAACCACCGATTGCTGCGGACGGATTACGATGCTCCAGCACGCCAACGACTTTATATTTATCGGTGTGTTCGGGGATCGTGATACGTTTGCCGATAGGTTCCTCGTAAGGAAACAGCTTCTCAGCTACCCCAGCCGAGATGACGCAGACTGTATCGGCTTTCAGTTCATCAGCGTCTGACAAAAATCGACCGCCACCAGTCCGTGTCTGCAATTGGTTCACTTCCGCGTATGCGGGTGTGCAGCCAACCAAACGGCCGTCGACGCTTCGGTCTCGATAGGTAAATTGGCGACGGATTTCCCGGATAGGTATTGCCGATTCAATCGTCGGCACATTCGACAAAATTCGATCTAAGTCGCTTCGCAGCAATCCATACTCCGAAACCCTAGATCCAGCCAGTTTCTCTTCTGGCGGCTTTTGACTGCGGACGATTATCGTCGTCGAGCCGAGTGATTCGATTTGTTTTTGGACTTGGTTACTCGCCCCTTGGCTGATAGCAGTTAATACGATGACAGCCCAAACACCAATCATGATGCCCAGCATTGTCAAAATGGTTCGCAATGGATGGAGAGCTAGGCTCTTGATTCCAAGTTTCCAGGTTCTCAGCCAGATCATAGGTTTGTCGTGGGTGGATTATTGTCTTGCCAACAACTCTTGGACTGCTTGCAATTGCTGGGTTTTTGCTGCATTTCTCTGTTCGTCGCTCACGACCTCATCGGTGTGCAGCATGCCATCTTTCAATCTTACGATTCGCTTGGCGCACTCAGCGACATCGTCTTCGTGGGTGACCAAGATGATGGTTCGACCCTCTTCGTTCAGTTCATCAAAGAGCTCTAGAATTTCGGCAGTTGTTACCGAATCGAGGTTTCCGGTCGATTCGTCGGCTAGGACAAAGAGTGGATCATTTACCAAAGAGCGGGCGATCGCGACACGCTGCTGTTGGCCACCCGAAAGTTGTTGTGGACGGTGATCCAACCGATCCCCCAGACCAACTCGCTCAGCCAAGTCAATGACTCGCTTCCGCTCCTGCGGACCGAGTCGACCTTGGTAATAAAGCGGTACCTGGATGTTTTCCACAACCGTCAACTGTTGAATCAGGTTATAGGATTGGAAGACGAATCCGATTCTTTGGCTACGAATTTCGGCCAGTTCGTCGTCGGTCATGGTGGAGATGTCATCTTCTCCCAAGAACAGACTTCCACCGGACGGTTGGTCTAAACAACCCAATAGGTTTAGTAGCGTGCTTTTACCGCTACCAGAAGGTCCCATGATGGCCGCGTAGTCACCCTCAGGGACGTCGAATGAGACACCGCGAAGTGCGTGAACTGTTTCACTCTTTAGAACGTAATCTTTGGTCAAGTTCCGAATGGAACACGCCAAGCGGCGTGGTCCGCTTGGCTCGGTATTTGGATCCGATCCAGGCGACCCATAGGCATCCGTCACGCTCATTGTCGGGGCCCTCTACCACCAGCCCCTCCGCCGAATCCTCCTCCTCCGCCGGGCCGACCGCCTGAACCCATCCGAGAGCTCATTGCCTTTGTCATCTCAGCCCGAGTCACATTGCCGTCGCCATTGCTGTCGGCCATCTTGACCATGGAGGATCGGTTTGGATCCATTGCTTTGATTTCTTCGGCGCTGATCACACCGTCTCCATCGGTGTCGTTGCCCTCCATGATCCGAGTAACGATCGAGTTCATATCAAAGCCGCCACAGCCTGCACCACCACCTGGTCGTCCACCAGCACCCGGTCGTCCGCCACCGCCTGGTCGTCCGCCCCTGTCGGCAGCTGGTTCACCGCCATCCGCCGCGGTCGTGACCTCTGACGCGACGTCTCGCATGTCACTATTGTCTTGCCGCTCGATCTCCGGAAGATCCATCAAAGATAAATGGTCGCGTAAATTAAGCACGACTACACCGTTCTCTTCAAGGCCCTCATCAATGCTCGCCATGGTGTCGTTGGTGGCACCAATTTTAATCCTGGAGGTTGCGAATTCTGTTGGGCCATTCTTTGTCAGCACGTACATTTCGTCGCCGTGCTCGTACAGTGCTTGGATAGGGACCTGCAATGCGTCGTCTAGTTGTTCGACAAAGATTTGAACCTCGGCCGTCATTCCAGTCCGGATACTCTCCGGCGGGTCAATGATCTCGACGATTGTTGCATACTCTTTGATGGACGAACTAAAGAAGCTACTTGGCTCCGCATAGCGGTTCACTTTCTTAACTCGACCGGTTAACGTCAGCCCGGGGATTGCATCGACGGAGATGCGAGCGGCCATGCCCTCGCGGACCAGCGTAATCCTAGACTCATTGATTTTGCACTTGACCTGCATCGCGTTGGGGTCAGGTAGCTTGATGATTTCCTGACGTTCTCGAACTTGCGAACCGGCTTCCACGACGAATTCTGCATTACCACCACGACTGCTGTAGCGATTCGCATGCACGACAACTCCGTCGGCTGGGGCGTACATGACACATTTGGAAACTTGCTCTTCAATCTCCGCTAGCTCGGTCTGTTCTTCGACCAGCTCTGCTTGAGCAGCAGATAAGTTTGCATCGGCGGCCTCGATGTCGCTATCAAACCCGACGAGCATTTTCTTCTTCGTCAAGGTTTCCAGAACTTCTAGCTTTTGCGTCGCTGCATCATATTTATTTTGATTGTTGGCAACCGCATATTGATCCGCTTCAAGCTGCAACGATTTCAAGAGACCTTTGGCGACCAATCGTTCACTACTTTCGCTTATGAGTTGAGCCTTTCGCAGTTCTTGCTGCGCAATCGCCTGATCGCTCAGGAGCTGTTTGCGTTCGGTTTGGTAGACGCCATCCAGATATTCTTGTCGCGCGATTTTCGCTTGTTCGACGTTGGCTTCTGCCGTCGTCACAGCAGCCTCAGCCGAGATCACGCGGATCTTTTTCTCCTTCAACTGCAGCTCAAGCTCAGAGGAGTCGATTTCGACTAACTTATCGCCTTCTTTGACTTTCGTTCCCTCATCAATCACCCAGAGGATGGTCACGCCACCCATTCCACGAGACTGCACTTGGCAGGTGACATTGATGTTGCTGCTACTTTCGATCTCGCCTTGTTCAAGCACGATGTGATCGAATGCCCCTTTCATCGCGACGGCGGTTATCAGGTCACCATCGGCGATTCCAGTTTCTCGGTAAATAACCTTGTATCCGATGGCACCAAAAACGCCGACCAGAATCAAACAAACCAGCAAGGCACCGACTAAACCGCCATGGCGATCAAATTTCGGGCGATGGGGACGAAGTGTCCGAGAGAGCAACTCGTATTTCATTTTGAATTGGTGTGAGATGGTGGGCGGGCGGGTTCGTCGAGGGGGCTAACTGAAAAACCCTCAATCGGATCGGGAGTTCCGGAATCTTTTGACACTCCAAATCTCAAAATCAGAGTGGGGCGAACGCGGATTCTGCACCAAAACCCCGCTTACATTCTAATCGGCGTGTCAAAATATCGATCGGTCTCGACTTGTATTCTTGGGGAGATCTTGTTCGAAAGCTCTCCCGAATTCATCGCGAAACGGGGGTTAATCTCGACCTGAACCGCCGAGTCTACCACGCCGCCAGAGGATTCGACCCAGGTCTTATGAAGCTCGGAAATTGCCTTTCGTGCAAGGCTAGGGGTGTCGGTCGCGGCACCGTCGGCGTTTTTCACTGGCGCAAATCCCTGACACGGCAGAACTTCGACCACGAAAGCATTTTTAGCTTGTGGCAAGAGATCGAAGATGAATCGCTCGAATTTCGTCGCGTTTGGTTGTGCTGGATGATTCAAGCGACCAGAAGGAGCCAAATACGGCACTTTTTTTAACGCTCGATGAAAGGGCAGGGCATCCGACGAATCGCTAGCACGCTGCAGGAAATCGACGTCGATGATATGAACCGCGATATTTCCCGCCCAAAGACGTAATTGACCCTCCTGGTCTGTCGCTTCGGCAGCCGATTCGGGTAGATCGCTATATTCGATGATGTGAACTTTCCCATCGATACTAACCACATTGCCGACCCGTTCGGTGGCGTATCGCTTTCGGATGACCTGGGTGGTCATCTCGCTTTGGGCCATTAAGTGATGTCCCAGTAGGGTTGGATCACACAGATGAGCGAGGGGATTATCGACCTGGATATAGGCCAGCTGGCGAACGCCGCGGTCTTTAGCTTCCCGCAAACAGCCGCTTCGTTGCAATGCTGCGATGGTGCCGCCGTGCCCATCAGGGCTGAGAGCTAACGAATCTTTTTCGGCCAGCAACAGCTTACCGGATTCTGCATCGACAGCCGGCATCGTTCCTTGCTTGAAAATGAAAACATCATTCGGGGATAAGCCCAGATAATCGTGTTCCTGAAAATACGCACGTGTTTCGTCATCAGTTGCTTCACTCGTCATCACGAAGAGTGGGATTTTCACTGAGTAAGCCTGTTGAATCGCTATCAGCAAATCGGCAAAGAATTGGAACAGCGTTCGGTTCGAAACCGGGCCGATCGGGAACATCCCCTTGGGTTGTGGAAAGCCCAGGCGTGTTCCTTGGCCGCCGGCGACGATGACGGCTCCCAACTGACCATCGCGAATGGCCTGTTCGCCTCGCCGTCGAGCCTCAGTCGTTGTCCAATTCGCACCGCTTCCTTCGGCGTCGACCGACGGAGGTGGATCTGCCGCTTCGGCCATTGCAGCAAAATCTTGCACGGCATCTTGCCCAGCAATCAATTCATCCAACAGAACAAGATCAAGTTCATCGATCTGCGTCGCAAGTTGTTTTCGTTGCGACTCAGAAATCTCATCCCAAAACCGAAGAACATGTTCTTGTTGGTGAGCCTTCAGCCGGTTCTGAAGTTCATCAAACCTCCCCGTTCGCTCCGGAAATGTTTGGTCTCGCATGGTTCAATCCTTGCTCGAAAACGATTGTTGCATTGAAAGGCGAGCTTGCTCTTTGCCAATCATGGGTTGTTTGGTTAATGTCGAAAATGCCATTTCGGGTTGTCGTATCTTTGCTGTCGAAGCAAGCCGATTCGTGTCTTTAAGTATTCGCAGTCGGCGGTACCCGTCACTCGAAATTCTGTTTTTACATCTTCGCTGAATTGGTTCGCATCAATCGGTATGTTGGTGACGAAGTCGCGATGGTTCCGGCCCGCTCGGTAGTCGGGTTGGCGAGGTGCGAACTGCAGTGCACAAGCCATCATGTCCAGATCCATCCCGTGCAGGATGGTGCAATGGTAAAGCAAGTGATTTCTCGAAATTTTCAGGCTGTTCCCGGAGCATTTTCGGTTCTTCCAGGTCAGATCACAGATCCCCTTCCATTCTGTTTCGATGACCTGAGATTGCAACGCTGCCAAGATCCGACTCATGACAAATTTGTGTGCGATGTCGATCTTTCGCAATGAGTCATCGCCGGCGAGGGATAGAACGACGCTGTACATCAGGCAGCCCGGTCCACCCACAACCGTGGCACCGCCACTACATCTTCGCAGCACGGGGATAGCATGCGTTTTGCAGAACGGAAGATTAATTTCGTCGGCAATCCGGGTGGATCGACCGGCAACGACCGCAGGAGCCGAAAACTCCCAGAACCGAATGCACTCTCCAATCTCGCCGTCGTCGGCCGCCAACAACAACGCTTCATCCAATGCTAAATGGTCTGCGGGATCGCTAAAGTTGTCGGTGATTTGTTGCATCGCGTGGTAAGTCAGCAAACAGAAGTAGGAGCAAAGGTTAGATGAATGACGTGAGCGGAAAGTTATTGCTCGTGATCCCAGCACATTGAAGGCTTCCGCTTATCAGTCATGGAACGCGCTTTTCCGAGGCTGTTTGCTGCAGTTGCTGATCTTTCACCTCAATCGGCTCGCAGCGATTCCAGCAACGGCATGCGGGTTACACGACGAACAGCGATCAGTCCTGCCAGCATGCCAAACAAAATGATTCCCGCCACAATGAACAACGGTTCGATGATTGGAGGTGCTAGTCCACCGATGATCGCGTGTGGCAACACTGCCAGGATCGCACAGGCAATACCGCAGCCAATTCCCGTTAGCAGTAGGGATGCGTTTTCCGCGAGTACCACCGTTGCCAATCGTTTGCGAGTAAAGCCGATAGCTTGCATTACAGCCAATTCTTGCCGTCGTTCCAGGACACCACGCAGTTGTGCGACTGCTAAGCCAATCGTTCCTAGCAACAGTCCGAGAGCACCAAGGCTTTGAAAAGTTCGTAAGTAAGTGTTCTGCACTGCGAGCATACTGGAGAGGACTGTGTAGGCATTTGATAGGTCCATGCCTGCGTCTCCCAGGCGGTTTTCCAAAATCGTGGCAACCGTCTCCGACCGATCCGCTTCGCACGCGATCAAAAAAAATTGGTAACCACTAATGTTTTCGAACAACTGTTCGAAGTTGTGGTTTCCGATTAGCAGTTTCCCCTGCAGCAGGGAATTCGATAACAAGCCAACGACTTGAAAGGTAATGGGTTTGCCTTCCTCATATTCGAACGTCTGTTTTTCGCCAATTCCGCCGGTCATCTGCAGGCTCCACATGGCGGTGTTCTGATCAATCACGACGGGGATTGGATCTTCCTCTGTGCCGCTCGCAGGCTGATTTAACGCGTCCCAAGGTGACATCGTATCGGCGGTTTCGGTGGTTGCAGCCCAGTCAAAGCCAGGTAATCCATTTGGTGTGGCAAATGTTTGACCGAAAAATTCTGGGACACCTAGGACGGTTGGCCGGGTCGCCCGGTACAGATTGTTGCAACTCGCGTCTTGGCCCGCTTTGACACGGAAAGATGCGATGCGAGTTTGAGCAAGTTGCTTCGCATCTGGTCCAAACAGATCCGATTGGACATTTGGTTGGCTAAGGTCACGGTAAATCGGCTGAGCCGATTGACCGACAAGATCGAAACCGCCGGTTCCACTTTCCGTCGGTTCCAGACGAAACGCCGTGATCGCGATGATCAAAAAAGCTGCGGTTGCCATCAATCCGATTGTCAGCGTACTCCGTAATGGATTTCGAGAAGCATTACGGGCTGCCAAACTGCCAATCGAATAGCCGCCTACTTGCTGATTTTTTGCGATTCGTCGCGGTTGTCGCAAACGAATGAAGATCATGATCAATGCAGCACTCAACAGCATCATCCCGCTGCCAACAAACGCTCCCGCTGCTGTCTGCCCGCCAGTCGCTGCACCGAGAGCAGCTAATCCAATGGCAACGATCCCTAGCAGTGCAGCCACCCATTTGAGACGCGTCTTCGGTTTCTGCCCAGGAATGCCAGTGTCAAGATCTCGCCGGGAGAGCAATGTTTGCGCATTTTCTCGCGTTAACCAGCGAGTGGTGATCATAAGTGTGAGGGCGGCTACGAACCAACCGGAAACGGTTCCGATGACCAAACTTTGTGTCTGCCAGTGAAACGTAAGAAACGGAACAGTCACCGCGCCGACCCACCAAGATCGCAAGGCCCACAACACGATTTTGGCGTAAAGCCAACCACCACCCAGGCCAATCAATGCGCCAAATGTCGCGATCGCTAATCCTTCTCGTAGCGCTAGGGACGCAACCCTTCTCGGCGGCCATCCGACGGCCAATAAGGTTCCGTATTGCTGCATGCGTTCTGTCAGCCCAAGGCGGAACAACATTGCGATGAGAATCACAGCAGCGAGGATCACGAAGAAACTAAGCGCCAGAAATAATCCATCAAAAGGTGTCGTGCCCTTCGATGCAGATAGTTGCTGCTGTTTCAGAGGCCGAATCACCCATCCCAGTTCTGCCAAGTCATCCGCTAACAGATCTCGCAGTACCGATTTCAGTTCCTTTTCATCCGTAGCGATCCGGGAAGATAAGCGGACACCAGTCGTTTTGCCAAATCGACTCCCAAACAATTCTTGGCCATCTTCCAATGGTAGGAACGCCTTCGGGGTGAGGCGGTATTCGTTCCAGTATTCATCATCTTCTTTGCTGATTTCACGATCAAGCTTGAAGGGCAAGTCCCAGTCGCTGATTGAGTCTTGATCGGTAACTCCAGGCACGGTGGGGGTAAGATCTGGATCATTGTAAATCGTTGGGGGAGAATCAAAAGTGGCTTCACGCCGCCGCCGATAGGGGGTCGCTGGCTTGGTAATGGGCACGATGCTTGTGACGATTACGTCAAAAAACCGTTCGATCTCTTTTCCGTTTTCGACTTCTGGTTCGTAGTAGGCGACACGTAGTGGCGTTCCGACTTTTGCCCCCAAACGTTCGGCTGCCCAACTGTTCAGCACGAACGGGATGTTCGGGGTCTCTTCGTCACTGATTGGTTGGCGAAAATCAAGCGGAAAAGACTCGCTCGAGTCCATCGCGGTGATGGTGCTGTAGGGAATACTGGCGACGACATTACCCGATTCATCCAGCTTCTCAATCGCATTGGCAAGATAGGTGCTGGTCACCGAAACTTCGGAGCCCGGGAAGGCATCGACGATTTTTTGGGCCACCAACTCTGGTACCAAAAGTCGATCACTTGTCACCCAGAAGTAGTCGTAGATCGTCTCTTTCGTTCCATCCTCGCGCGTGTACTCTCGACGGATTTGATCAACGTTCAAACCAAGGTCATCGAGATCAACGCGAAGATTCTCCTGGGATATCGTTTGCGCCACTAGAAGGGTGTTTGCCTGATTGTCCCGATCAAGCACTTCACCAATTAGTTTTCGATCTAAGTAAACGTTTTTGGGCGCTGCTTGGTTTGCAGCTAACGAGAACCGGCCGAGGCCTCGATCGGGAACAATGTCAACGACTTTCATCCGTGGTAAGCCTTCGGTTTGAATATCGCGTCGACCGAGAGGGCTGTCTGCGGGAACCGCTTGTTCGACAGGAAGGCGAACGGTCACTAAGTCACCGACTTCCACGCCCAGTTCTTTTGCCGCGGAAGAATTCAAGACAACTTCATCGCCGCTTGGGAGCTGTTCTGGGCGAACGCCGCTCACGTCGAGATCCCAGAAGTTGACATCGCTTCCAACCACCTGCACCGAACCAGCTCGCCGAATGGTTCCGTCGTCGCGGCGAGTCTCCACGACAGCACTGTCAAAGAGGATCAACGCGATCGGGTCGATTGCATCAGACGTAATGTTTTCAGCCGAGAAAAATCCACCCGGAAAAATCACGACTTCTGTGTTTCCGAGTCGTTCAATGGTTAGCTGGCGCAGGCTGCCGCGCATCGAATCACCAACCAGAAGTGCCCCAACAATGACGGCCGTTGCGACCGCGACCCCGAAAGCCACCGACAACGAAACACGCCACCAATACCGGAGAGCGGAGGCGACCATGCGGGAGAGACTGAGCGAAAGATTGTATTGGGCCATCGGAACCGCAATGATTGAAAAAAGTCAGTTTATTGGGATCAGTGCGAAATCGTTGTGCACGCTAACCCGAGCCGTGTTGCAAAGGTTCGTGATCGAGGAGCCTCGGTGATGTTCCAGCTTGGTCGCTCGACTGAATTCGATACGATAGTAAAAGTAGGCCAAGGTGAAAGGCGACACTTGGGCGATTCCCACTCAGGAGCTGCCGGGATACGGTTCGTTGCCATTCTCTTTTTGTTCTCGTAGGGGAGGGCGGTTCGCTCTCAATCCAGGCGGAATTATATGAATGATCCCATCGCTATCGTGCTGACCACCGTTGAATCGATTGATGACGCCAATCGACTTGCTGCGGATTTGTTGGAGCAACGATTGGCTGCGTGTATCCAAATCGATGGCCCGATTGTCAGCCATTATCGATGGGAGGGAAAGCTCCAGCGCGCAAATGAGTATCGATTGATGATTAAAGTGGCGGCATCGGAATGGCCGAAACTCCGCAAAGCACTCTCCAATCAACATCCCTACGACGAACCTGAAATCCTACTGTTGCCGGTCGAATCAGCCAGTCAGAGTTACCAGGACTGGGTACTCGGGCAAACGAAGTGACTTGAGGAGCATGCAGTGAACTAGAGATGCGGTGAAATGGCCTTCCAGAGTGGCATTACCAAGGTGATTAAACCAGCTACAACAGCTCCAGCGGCGGCGACGAGAACGGCACCTGAAGCGAGATCGAGGACGCGTCCGATCCGAACGTCATGTTGGGGGTGGAGCGCCGCTACCAGTTCTTCAATCGCAGTATTCAGCAGTTCGGCCGAGATCACGAGCGTGATGCAAAATGTGATTGCTACCCAACGCCAGCTTTCCAGCTGTAACCAGAGTCCCATCAAAACGACGGCGGTCGCCATGGGTAAGTGAACCAGGAAACTGTTCTCGTGTTTGAAGGCATGAAGGATACCAGCCATCGCAACCGCGAATTTTTGGACGACCGGAGCGGTGGACTTTCTCGCATCACTCACTTCTATTCCAAGCCTTCCACGCCAGGCGGTGGGATCAGCTGGCCACCGACACGGCCCAGCCGAGTTCGCGGCCAGAATCGCGGTTCGATACCGAAGCCAAAGCTAACATTGTCCCGCCCCGGATCGACATTGACGCCGAAGCGAAGCAGCGCCGATTCGCCAATGCGCGTCAATGCGAGTGATTGTCCGACATTTCCGGTACTGCCAAAGTCATAAGTGGCTCCCGCTGATGCGATCCACTTCTCATTTAATCGGTAGTCGAGTGCGCTTCGTAGGACCGTGCTGCTGATTGGGCCATCCAATGCCAATAGCCCCACATAAACGTCGCCCACGCCGGGACGACTGCTTCGAACACCAGCACTGATAGATTTCAATCCGTTGGGGAAGAAGTCTACGTAGCCATCACTGAGGAGGGTGACGCGGTCGCCGACGTGATATCGAGCATCATATGTGGCGGGTCCCAATGTCTCGCCAAAATTGTCTCGCATCGCCTTTGGGAATACTAATAAATCAAAATCGAGTTGTAGAAGATCGACGATGCGTTCACGTCCAGGAAGTCCTCGTTTGGTTTGCCAGCGCTGATGCAATCCAAAGCGAAATTGTTCGAGATCATCAGCAATGACGTCGCTGGGGTTGGTGACCAGTTGCTGAAAGCCTTGCCGGAAAGCATAGGTTCGAGGGTCAAACTGGGGCGGTAGCACGCCACCAAAAGTGTCTTGAATGAATCGTCGGCGGAATTGTTCCTGAGCGTTATCATCCAGTGCATCATACAATGGAAGATCATTCAATCCAGCATCGCTGTTGGCGTAAAAGTATTCGGCAGTCCATTCAATTTTGTGAGCCAACCCACGGACATTCAATAGGCTACTTTGGACCGTTGGATCGACTCGCCACGCCGATAAACTCGCCTGCAGGCCTGCTTGACCAAGCAAACGCGTCAAGGGTTCGCCGTTGGCGGCTTGTCCATAATGTGCAGCCTCGCCCGATGCATTGGGGATGACTTTGACTGGGCCAATTTGGATTGGCATAGTCAATTCTTGCCGCGTCGAAGCGACCACGCCCGCGCTCTGGATCTCACCAGGTAAAGGTGAATACTCGGCGGCCTCCGCTGGGTCGGTTGGCAGAGTGGCGGCATTCAATTTTTGGTAGCCGACTTTACTGTGGGTGTTCCAGGTCAACCAGTTGTTGAGCAATGACCCGCCAAGCAAGTAGTGATCGAGTTGTGGCAGGTGTTCGGTTTCCATGAAGAAATCATTGACTTGAACATTGGCCGATAAATCAAACAGTTGATTGCGGTAATAGCGACGCAACTGTAATGCCGTTCGAGCATCAACTTGCTGATCCCATTCATTTTCGAGGTACTGTTCCAAGAAGTTGCGATCACTGATCCAACCGATTTCAGCGATCAGCTCGTATCCGCTCCAGAATTTCTGCCGATGCTGCAGCAGTGAACGACCTCGAGTTGTTGTTTCCGGTTTCAGGAACATGCGGTCTCGACCTAAACGGTCCAAGCCGTCGTCCTTGATAATCCAGGTGTCGAAAAGACCCTGGGTTGGCCCTGGTAAGCCACAGACACCAGGTGCCGAATACTGGAGCGTTGTGCCGGCAGCGGGTCCCCGATCGCTGAGATAATCGAGGGAGAGATCCCAGTCGAGGTCCGGGGGCGCATCATCGATCCCAAATAATTGCAATAAATCGAGGTCAAGGAAAAACTGCGTTCCAAAGGTGTCATCATTTTTGATTTTGATCCCCGAGATGTAATAGCCAGGCCGCTCCAAGCTGGTCGAAAATGTTGGCCAGTAAAGGAGGGGCACGCCGGAGATGTAAACAAAGTTATCGCTGCTCTCCACAAATGGCTCGCGATCAATCCGCGGTTGGCCCGTCACTGGATCCAAGCTGGTTCGCTGTTGGTCCGTCAGCCGTAAGTGTTCGCTTTGCAACCAATATCTCGGCACTCCCATGCGGCTGCTGGTCACCGCCGCGTCAAAAGCGATAAAGTTTCCATTGGAAACTTGTTGCATAACGTCCGCTTTCAATCGGACGACCCCTTGGTACTCGGGTATTGTCGTGATCGCTTCGGCATTGAGTACCATGCCTTGTTGGGACGTGATGTTGTAGTACATCGATTCGGCATAGATGATCCGTTCACCTTGGCGAAAAACAATGTCGCCTTCGAGATAAAGTTCGCCATCAGCTTGCGATAAGTCACCTGTTCCGTTGAATAGATTTGTGACCAATGGCAGCCATCCAACCACGCGATCGGCGGATAGCGAAATTGTGCCGAGCTCCATCAAGTCGCCGCCGGGAAGCTGTGCTGTCACATCTCGAACCAAGACAGTCACACCACCTCGTGCTAGGACGACTGTTTCGCCGAGTTCGGGACGGTTGATTGTTTCAATGGTCGGCGGCATCGAAGCACCACGCGCTAATATTTCGACACTCCTTGACCCGCCGCCAGTGAAAAATTGAAAACCACCGGTCGTGGCGCCGTCGGAAAGTGTGATCGGCGGCACAGTGGATGAGCTATCTGGCTCGTTGGGAATTTGCAGCGTATTAGGGCTGGGGAGTGTGTTGGTCGCACTATCTGGAATGGGCGCGGGAACTGTTTCAGTAAACTGAACCGGATGAATGGTGATATCCGCTTTGTCTCTCGGCAGATGCTGTAGCAGCCGAGGTGATTGTTTCGGTGGTCCGCGAAATCGCGGAGCCTGAAAGCTAGGATCGTCTGAACTCAGTAATGTGAATGCCTGCGGCGAGTTGGATCTGCGTTCGATGACGACTCTCGATCGGACTCTGCCAGGCGGTCCATCGACGACCACGAGGATAGATTCACCTCGCAACTGGCGATCACCCTGTTGGATTACCGCATCGCCTTGCAGCAAGGATGCTTCCGCATCTCCAAGTTGCCAGCGGTTGAGGGCATTCGCACTGAACTGAATTCCGGGGGCGGCAGAGGTGTCTGAAACGGGTGTCGAGGCTGCCGGTGATTGAGCAGACAATTGCGCGCAAATGAACGATGGAACAAGTGATGCGATCAGCGCAGCGGCATACAGCAAAGATCGGTGGCGGTGGCGATCTCTGTTCCTGTTGAGTTTCGAGGTGGCTAGTTTGCCGACCAAAGGTGTCGTACCCCTCCACTTAGCGTCGCTGGTCCAAAGTGGACCACTGGGCGGAGTCTACGAAGAGAAATCCGCAGATCACAAGCGCGAATCGGGTTCTGAAACCCTGTAAAATCGCGTGGAACCAAGGATTTTCGCCGTGAAACTGATCTTAGAAATCGGGCAGAGCCAAAACGGGGACTGACCAGGGCAAAATCATCGTCCAGTCGGGGACAGATGGAGGCATGCCGCCGAGCTAATGTCGGTGGTGGTCGGCTATGTCCAAGTCGGTCGTCCTAGGGTCCCGGGAATGGGATTCACGCTGCCTAGTTGGACGGAGCAGAGTTGGTATTTTCGTTCTCCGTGGTGACGCATCGAAGACTCAGATCGCGTTTTGGAGAACCGATTGCACCTACCAACCCAGAATAGAAACCCAACTCGTAATAAACGTCTGTCCAGCGGGACTCTCGATGTCCTTTTCGCGGGTAACGCTGGTTGGACGCCGTCATTCGCAAATTACTTTTGATTCGACGACTCGTCGGCATCATTTCTCGCCGCTTGTTGAGCCTGGTACTCGGTTTCCAATCGCAGCACCTCATCCAGTCTTTGACGAATAATCGATGACCAAAGCTTATAACCTTCATCGTTCAAATGCAGCTCATCAGATACGAACAACTCAGTGCGCGGTTGCGAGTCGGGATCTAAGTATTGCTGTGCGGTGGCAATGAAGTAAGTGTGTGGCGTAGAGAGAGCGATCTCTCGGATACGAGCGTTCAGCTCTCGAATTTTTGGCCAGACAGCCCAGCGTTTGGCGGTCGGGGTAACTTCGATCAATAGCACGGGCGCATCGGGTTGGTGAGCCTTGGACACTGCGATGACGTGGCGGATGAATTGTTCAACTTCATCAGGCGTGTTGTCCGTGGTTTTTCCTGAGATGTCATTGCCAACAAAGAGTACGACTGCTCGATACGAGTGAGGACGGATCAGCCGCTTTGAAAAAATCGCCACGTTACTGTACTTCGAACCACCATAGCCCCTTTGAATTGGATGGTAGGGAGCCATGTCGGCAGCGATCTTGTCCCATCGGCGGATGCTGCTGCTACCCAAAAACAGGATGGAGTCTTCGGGATGCGTTTCGGATTCGTTTAACTTCTCCAAACGCTGGATTTCTTTTTCCCAACGTTCGACAGCGGCTTCGCGATAAGAATCTAAAAAAGATTCGTCCAATTGGTCAGTTGCTTGGCCCAAAGACAGGTTGGTACCAGACAGTAGGAAAGCCAGGCTGAAAAAAATTCGAATCCAAGTTACTTGGTTCATGCTTAAATCGAGAAATCGTAGGGTTCGATGATTTCGGCGCCAGCCGATCGCATGGCGGCGATAGCGTCGTCGATATCGTTTGGAAACAGGTTGATGCCACGGCAGCCATCCAACAATACTCGTGTCGGATACTCTAATCGCAAAGCATCGAGAACGCTGAACTTGACGCAATACTCAGTTGCTAAACCCATGACGCTGATATGCCGAACCCCAACGCTCCGCAGATGATCATCCAAACCGGTGACTTGTCTTTGGCCGTTGTCATAAAAACCGCTGTAACTGTCGATGTTTGGGCAGGTTCCTTTCTGGACGATGTGGTCGATACGATCCAGATTCAGGTCTGCTGCTAATTCGGCACCGCGGGTTCCTTGGATGCAGTGATCTGGCCAGGCAACTTGCGTGAGTCCATCCAGCTGAAACTGGTCACCAATTTCGACATCATGTTGCTGGCTCGCGAAGCTTCCGTGGTTCGCCGGATGCCAATCCTGAGTTGCGACTACATAATCAGCTCGCTGCATTTCTTGGTTTGCAACCGCGATTACTTGGTCTCCCTCAGGCACCGCGAGCGGACCGTTGGCCAAAAAATCGTTTTGGATATCAATCAGGATCAGAGCATGCATCTTAACAGCTTACCGATTCTTGCTTCGATTCGCGCGGCCCGACATGCCGCCTGTTCCGGTTAAGATATCTGAGGAACGTATTTTGTCCCTAACCGTCTTTGCCCATTTGATCGCATGTTCAGTAGTAGACGAATTTCAGTGACCCAGCTTTTCGCAGCGTTTTTCATCCCATTGATGGGTCTTGGCAACCTAATGGCAGCTCCACCGGCGGGGGAGGCAAAATTATCGGAATTGCTCGATGAGGTGTGGGACTTTGAACTGACTGAGTCCCCCATGTTGGCCACGAATATTGGCGATCCCAGGGGGCAAGACCAGTTGGCCGACGTCAGCTTGGAGGCGATTCAGCGGCGAACCGAGCGGCGGGCTGATTTTTTAGAACGGCTAAAAAAAATCAATTTCGACGTTCTTTCCCCCACGCAACAAATTGATTTCGAAATGTTGCGGCTGCGTTTAGAAGGCCAATTGGCAGACGATGATTTTCAGACGCATCTGATGCCGATTAACAATCGCGAAGGTTTTCATATCAGCTTTCCAGAATTGCCGCGCGAGATGAATCCGAAATCTGAACAGGATTTTGCGAACTATCTTTCGCGACTTCGCGACTTTGCACGCTATACCGACCAGCACATCGAACTGCTGCGTGGCGGCATCCGAGCTGGGCTTACGCAACCAGCGATCATCATGCGAGATTCCCCCGGACAGGCCGAATCGCATGTCGTTGAGAACCCGAGCGATTCGTTGCTGTTGACCAATATCTCCGATGAATCTCGTCGCGGGTTGGGAGATCAGTGGCCAGCGATCGAGAGAAAAATCATCGAGGCGATTGAGAGTAGTGTGATTCCCGCCTACCGCCACTTTGCTGAGTTCTTGAAGGAAGAGTATTTGCCAGCCTGCCGAGGTCAGATCGGCGCTGCATTTTTGCCACGAGGCCGACAATTTTATCAGGATCGCGTGCGGCGTTTTACAACGCTCGATCTTACCCCCGAAGAGTTGCATCAAACCGGCATTCAAGAGAACGCGCGGATTCGTAGCGAGATGGAGGCAATTCGAGAATCCGTCGGGTTTGAGGGTGATCTGAATGCCTTTCTGAAGTATCTGCGGACCGATCCAAAGTTCTACCCAAAAACGGCTGACGAGCTACTTAAAGAGGTCACGCTGATCTTGAAGAAGGCGGACGGTCGGCTGCCAGAATTGTTCGGTCGCTTGCCAAGAATTCCTTACGGGATTCGTGAAATTCCAGCCTACATTGCGCCCCAAACGACTTCTGCCTATTACTGGCCGCCTGCAACCGACGGTTCACGCGCAGGGTTCTACTACATCAACACGTACAACTTGTCCTCGCGACCGTTGTATCAGTTGGAGTCCTTATCGATGCATGAGGCAGTGCCGGGGCATCACTTGCAATTAGCGCTACAAGCTGAGTTGACTGATTTGCATCCTATAAGCCGCCAAAGTAATTTCACTGCGTTCATCGAAGGTTGGGCACTCTACAGCGAACGTCTCGGGAAAGAGATCGGTTTCTACAAAGATCCCTACCAGGACTTTGGACGTTTGAGCATGGAAGCTTGGCGGGCGAGCCGCTTGGTTGTTGATACAGGAATCCATTGGATGGGTTGGTCGCGTGAAAAGGCGATCGATTACATGAAGAATAATACTGCGTTGAGCGAACACAATTGCGTCGCCGAAATCGATCGTTACATCGGTTGGCCCGGACAATCACTGGCATACAAAACGGGTGAACTCGCCATTCGTCGAATACGGCTTGAAGCCGAACAACGTCTTGGCGAACGATTCGATATCCGTGCATTCCACGACAAAGTGCTGGAGGCAGGGTCAATTCCACTGCCGTTGCTGCAGAGTCGGATTGAGGAATGGATTGCAGGTGTGGAGCAGGAATGATCTAGACGCTTCCACCAGTGAGAGTGCTTCGACAAGAGGCATGCGCTAGGCCGCGTGCTGTGGTGAATACGCTTTGTGTTGAGCAAAGTGGGCGAGGTGCGATTTGGTCGCTAGCTGCTCGCGAGGATGAAATGCTTGTCAGCTGCAAGCGGCGATTAAGTCCCGTTTTTGTTCGGCTAGCTTTGGATCTAGTCCAATTGGATAGTTAGAAGCTTTGGCCAATGCCTGCTTTTGGGCGCTGGCATGCTGCTGAATTTTGGTCAGCGAGGGAAGTTTGGTAACGATCTTTCCATCCCGCATGACCGGCTGAAGCAAATCTTCGCTGTGGTCCCAATTTGAAATCGTTACGATCCCATTGCGATCCCCGAGAGTTTCCACACGCCCATCATCGGGTTGGCCAAGTAACTCGCTGTAGACGACATCGCCGACCATTTGATTATCGTTCCAATAACGGCGCACTTGTTGAATTCCCGGCGTCGATGTTTTGATTGGCAGTTCTGAGAGTTTGATGCGTGGTTGCCACTGGTTTTGGTCATCCTGAATCGCACCCAATTTGTAGACACCACCCAGTGCTGGTTGGTCACGTGCTGTGACAAGGTTGGTTCCAACACCCCAGACAGCGATCGTCGCATGTTTCTGCTTCAGTTTCTTAATTTCGTGCTCGTCCAAGTCGTTGCTCGCGACGATCAGAGCGTCAGGAAAGCCCTGCTGATCGAGTCGCTGGCGTGATCGGATACTTAAATCAGCCAAATCTCCCGAATCGAGACGGATTCCAATCATCTCGTGACCGCGACTGCGCAACCGATGTCCGATTTCGATAGCGTGATCGACACCTTGGAGGGTGTTGTACGTATCAACCAGAAAGACGCAGTTGTTTGGTAAGGCACTCGCGTATGCGTCGAACGCTGTCTTTTCATCTTCAAACGACATCACCCAACTATGTGCGTGGGTTCCGGCGACAGGGATTCCAAAGATGCGACCCGCCATCACATTGCTCGTTGCGTGGCACCCGCCAATGAACGAAGCGCGGGAAGCAGAGAGTGCACCATCGATGCCCTGTGCGCGACGAAGCCCAAATTCGAGTACGCGATCGCCTTGTGCGGCTGCGCATACTCGCGCTGCTTTGGTTGCGATTAAGGTTTGAAAGTTGATCAAATTCAGAAGAGCTGTTTCCACCCACTGGCAATGCCAAAGTGGTCCCTCGATTCTCATCAAAGGTTGATGAGCGAAAACAATGGAGCCTTCGCGGATGGCATCAACATTCAGTTCTAGCTTCATCCCCGCAAGTGCTTCCAGAAAATCTTTTGAGAACAGTGGCTCCCCATCATTGCCACATAGTGTCTGAAGATAGGCTACATCCTCTGCTTCAACCTCAAAGTCATGCAGCCACTTTAAGGCCGGTTCTAATCCCGCGGCGATGGCGTAATCACCACCAAAGGGGCATTGTCGAAAAAAGAGATGAAAAACGGCACGACGTTCATGAATTTGATTTCGCCAATAACCGAAACCCATTGTCAGTTGATAGAGGTCAGTTAGTAACGCAAGCGAGGGGGCGTACAAGGAATCGATCATTGATTTTGCTGGTTGGTTCGATGTTGGGAATCGGCCGCGATCGAATCTTTATCTTTCGTTACGCTGGCCATGCGATCGAACGAGCCACCGTTCCGATATTACAGATTGGCTTGGCCTTTGATGGTTCGCTGGGCTACCTCCCAAGCATTGACCAAGTGTTCAGCGTACTGTTCAGGCGAGAGTAGTTTTGGGGAGACGTCCGCTTTTATTTCGATCAGCCATCCATCTTTGTATGCATCCGCATTGATCAGTGAAGGGTCGGAGAGGGTGGCGTCGTTGACCGAGACCAAGGTGCCAGCGATGGGTGCGTAGAGATCGCTTTCCGCTTTCTTGCTCTCGATCGATCCAATATGGCCTCGCAGGGGAATTTCGGTCGGGGGATCGCAAATCCAATCTAGGAAATAGACATCCTGCAACAAACGAACAGCATAAGCAGTCAGCCCAAACTGAAAACGCTGATTGCCAACAGATCGTGCCCACATATGATTGGTTGCGTAGTGAAGATCGATTGGGAATTCCGCCGTAAAATCGCCCATTGCGAAGGTGAAGGAACCACCTGCTTGCGACCTGCTGCCATTGCTGGACTCGCCAGATTGATGGCTACTAGATTGACCGTTATCGACGTGATGGTCGCCAGTGCTACGCTCGTCGGCACCATGGTTTGCCGGACCATGGTTTGCGGCGGCATGGTCTGCCGCACCATGCTCATTGGGACGATCGATCACGTGTAGCGTACTCCCTGAAATTCGGGTTCGAAGAAGGCGGGCAGCAAACCATCCACCGTCAGCAGGCCCTTGCTAGTCAATTGAATCGTATCTCCATCGATCTCGACGTATCCATCTTCCATGTGCTGCTTCCATTGCTCGCTAAACTGCTGTGTAATTTCGATGCCGAACTTATCGCGGAAATAGCCAGCGTCGAGGTTACCCCGTTTCAGCAGCAGGATCATCTCGCGAACCAACTGTTGATGCTCACTGGGGACGAATCCACGTCCCAGTGGCAACTGTCCTGATTCGATTGTCCCCAGGTACTTGTCTAAATCAGCAAGATTTTGGTAGTGAACTCCATTAGCATGGCCAAAACTTGCGATTCCGGTGGCCAGCAAGTCGGCGCCGCGCCACAAGTTATCGCGGTAGCTGAAGTTCACCATGTTGGGATCTTTTACGACCGTGTACGCACTGCTGACGCTATATCCGGCTTGTTTGAATTGTTCGAACGCGTATTCGACCCAGGCTCGCTTGGTCTGCCAATCGGCAACCGGACTGTCCGTGTGTTTGTCCAGAATGTCCTTGCTGAACACTGTATTGAACGGCAGTTCCATTTGATAAATGGTGACACTGTCAGGTGATAGTTCGAGTGTTTTGCGGACGTTCTCCCGCCAATTGTCCCAGGTTTCGCCAACCATTCCCGAAATAAGGTCAATATTCACATTGGCGAAGTTAGCCGCAGAGATCCATTCCCAAGCGTTGAAGACTTGTTTGGAGAGATGTGCTCGGCCGTTGTCTTCTAAAATTTCGTCTGAAAAATTTTCCACACCCAAACTCAAACGTGTTACCCCCAGCACTTCACGCAGGGTTTTTACCTTGGTTTCGCTTAGGGTGCCGGGTTCACATTCAAACGTCACTTCTTCGGCGCCGTCCCAAGTAATGTGTTCCCGCAGACGATCAGCCAGTTTGGTCAGCTGTTTTGGTGACAGAAAGCTAGGCGTGCCACCACCGAAATAAACGAAGCGGAATGGTCGCTCGCCCATGATTGGTAACTGGCTGACCGTCGAGATTTCGTTGCACAGTGCATCGACGTAACGCTGCACTTCAGGCGCTTTAACGTCGGTAAATACTTTGAAGTAACAGAATTTGCATCGTTTGCGACAAAACGGAATGTGCAGATACAAGCCGAGTGGGTTGTTGTCGGCCGGAGGTGATTGAAGCGCCTTTTTTACTTCGGGCAATTGCTCGCGATTCCACTGACTGTAGGGTGGATAATTCGAGATGAAGTAGCTGCCCACTTCAGTTTTCTTTTTATCGCTTGCGGCGGATGACATGGATCGTATTGGGGTATGAGAATCAAGCGGCTGGTGCAGGCACTCAGATAAATGGAGAGAGAGGTGTTGTCAATTTCGGCTCAATCATCCTTGGTCTGGACAGATTTTGCCGTTCCGAAGCAGCGGATTACACCGTCATCGTCGGCAATGAATAAACGACTACCGGCGATCGCTGGTGATGCCAAAAACGACCCGCGAATTTCGTAGGTCCACTTCTCAGAACCATCCTTTAGTGACAAGCGGACCAGCCGACCATCGGTTGCCGCGATCCAGACATCGTCTCCCGCGATGATGGGGGACGCGTCGGCTCTCCGTCTCAGCGTGTGTCTCCATTGGCGTTTCCCGGTCGCGACAGAAATCGCGTCGACCTGTTTAAATTGGCTGTTCACAATGACCAATTCATCCGACACCGCGGCACTACTGCGGTTCTCCTGAGGACGTTCCTCATCGGTGTGTCGCCAAAGTAGCTTGCCTGCTTGGTAATCGAAGGCTAGGACGTCACCGTCCATGATCGGTACGAAAGCCTTGTTTCCCAGGACTGCTGGGGTGCTGCCGGTTGGCCCACCCAACGGTAACGGTTGTCCGGCTGACTTTCCGGTTTTTAGGTCGATTACGTGAAGTTGCCCGTCACATCCCCCCAAAAATGTGCGGTCACCGGCGACCGTCGGGCTACAACGGACCTGATCGTTTGTCTGATAAGTCCATTTCAGGTTTCCGTCCTCGATGCCGAAACAGTAGAGGTTGCCATCTGTGCTCGTCGCCAAGACCGACTGTTCATAGAAAGCGACGGAGCCAGAAATTTCGCCCTCGGTTGTCTTTTTCCAGCGTTGCTCGCCCGATTTTGCATCGAGTACGAAAATATTTCCGTCAAAATCACCAACGACCAAGACATCCCCGGAAACGGCCGGGGAGGCAATGAAACCGGTCCCAAAGTCGCGTTTCCAGAGGAGTTTCCCAGTCGACTGATCAAAAGCGTAAACCTTGCCCGCGACATCGGCGGCGATCACTCGTCCATCGCCCGCGACCAGCGTTGCCTCAATAGCCTCATCAGCTTTGGCTTCCCAGAGGATCTCGAGGTTTTTTGGGAGTGTGATCGCCGATCGACCTGTCGATTGGGCGTCTCCGCGTGGTAGCAACCATTGATCCTTCGTGCTGGACTCGCCGACCGTGACTTTATCGTCTCCAGAGGCCAAAGTGCAGCTCAAAACCAATAAAACGGCCATCAGGCGGATATGCGTGCGGAATCTTCGATTCTTGGAATGTCTCACGGTACTACGATTTACGATGTCAACGTGGATGCAACGGCAGATTATCATTGCCAGTGGGATCCCCCCGCTCGCGAGGGTTGGAAAAACTATTATAGGCTGTTTACCCTTTCGGTTCCTCTGCTAAGGCCACGAGGCGACTGGGACCAACTAAACTTCTTGACGACATTCGCGCCGCAGAATTGAATTTTCTCCATGATTTGCGTTACCCTCGGGCGAGCCCGCCACAAGCGGATGATTGCTGAACATCAATTCTTGGTTGAGCAAGGGGTTGAACTTGTGGAGCTGAGGGCGGACTACATTGGCCGCGCGGTCAGTCTGGGCCGATTGCTTGATGACCGCCCGGGGCCTGTCGTATTTACAGCCCGGCGTCGGGAGGATGGCGGCCGGTGGATGAAGTCCGAACAAGAGCGGTTGATGCTCCTGCGGAGTGCCATCGCTGCGGGAGCAGAGTATGTCGACATCGAAGCCGATGTTGCCGCCCAAATTCCCCGTTACGGCAATACCAAGCGGATTATCAGCTACCACGATTTTTCTGAAACGCCGGCAGAGCTGGAAGAACTCCATACGGCGATGGCAGAAGAAGATGCTGATATCGTCAAGATTGCCACGATGGCCAATTCGTTTGAAGACAACATCCGGATGATGAAACTGGTCAGGAATGCAAAGGTTCCCACGATTGGAATTTGCATGGGCGACATCGGAACCGTGACCCGGTTATTAGCCAATCGGCTTGGATCTCCGTTCACCTACGCCACCTACAGCCGCAGCAAAAAGATGGCGCCAGGACAGCTCGATTGGAAAGAGATGCGAGATCTTTATCGCTATTCGAATATCGACGAGGCAACCGAGTTGTTTGGCGTCGTCGCGGATCCGGTTGCCCACAGTTATAGTCCGCTAATTCATAACTCTGCTTTCCTGAACGATAACTTCAACGCTCGCTACTTCCCGTTTCGAGTTCCCAAAAATGATTTGAGGGATTTTGTTAAGAAGCGAAGATCAATCGGTGTGCACGGTTTGAGTGTCACCATCCCGCACAAAGAGGAGGCATTAAGGGTTTGTACGCAAGCGGAATCGAGCGCTTCGGGCATCGGGGCCGTGAATACCTTGATCTTCGATGGCGAGGACGTTCTCGGGTACAACACCGATTATCGCGCAGCGATGGATTGCATTGAAGAATTGTTTAAAATTGATCGCCAACAAGAGCGACCCATGCAAGGGATCACCGCGTTGGTGCTGGGCGCCGGTGGTGTTTCGAGAGCCGTTGCATGGGGTTTGAGGCAGCGTTATGCCGAAGTGTTGATCGCGTCGAGAACGTTTGAGCGAGCACAAATCCTGGCAGCTGAAATCGGTTGCCGTGCGATCGAGTGGGACCAACGCCACGAACCGCGAATTCATTTGTTGGTCAATGGAACTCCGGTCGGAATGCACCCCGATGTCGATACATCGCCTTACAATGCTTCAAATCTAAATCAATATTTGGCTGTGTTCGACACGGTTTACAATCCCGAAAATACATTGCTGATCAAGAATGCGATCCAAGCCCAGTGTCGAGTCATCACTGGTGTCGACATGTTTGTTCGTCAAGCTGCCTACCAATACAAACTGTTTACTGGTCGTGAGGCACCTTCCAAGCTGATGCGCAGTACCATCAAAGACGCAACCAACCCGGTACAGCTGAATTGAGCGAGCGAGAGAGTGATCAACGGCAGTTGCCAAGCGGAGTCCAGATTCGCCAGGCACATCCGGGTGATGCGGCGGCGATTCATTCGTTGCTGCGGCCATACGTGATGCAACGGTTACTGCTGGCCCGGAGTGAAGCGGAGGTGATCGAGTTGACGCAGC
>JAYZAR010000207.1:0-7256 GCA_036339635.1 Planctomycetota bacterium
GAATCAAGCAACCTTATTCGTTGGTGAGAAAGGAGCAATCGTCCACCCACACGGTGGGAAACCAATTGTATTCCCGATCGATCTACCAAGCCGCTACAGCATGCCAACAATTGAAAAGCGAGGGCATTTCGAGAACTGGCACGAGGCAATCTTTACAGGAAAACCCGCATGTGCGTCATTTGAATTCTCGGCTCCGCTCACGGAAACCGTGCTGCTAGGAAATATTGCAGTACGATTCCCAAACGAAAAACTCTTCTGGGATAGCAAGGCACTCCGATTTACAAACAATGACGACGCGAACGCATTTATAAGAAATGAATACAGATCAGGCTGGAAATGGGATGGACTGTGAGCCGCAAAATGTCAGCAATTGAGAACAACTTTTCATTCCAGCCCACCTATCGCAGATTTCAGTCGTGAACGTCAAAGCTCTTTCGAGCACGCGATTTTTCTGGAAGCAAACTTTGGAGACATCGTTTTGAACAACCTTTTCTTGATTGCAATTTCCATTTTGCTATCGATGAATTCGCTGGTTATCGGTAACGAGCCCGTTGCACTGTTCAACGGAACTGACCTAACGGGTTGGTCAGGCGACCAATACCAAGTCGCGGATGGGATTCTAATCGCTCAAGGCAAGAATCTCATAACAGAGAAACAATTCTCTGACTACATCCTTGAGTTTGATTTCCTGTTGCCTGCTGGTGGTAACAACGGAATCGCCATTCACTATCCCGGTACAGGACGTCCTTCGGGCACAGGAATGGAGTTGCAGATCCTTGATAACACACACTCGAAGTACGCGAACCTGAAACCGTCACAATACCATGGATCGCTATACAAAATCAAAGCAGCGAAACGCGGATTTCAAAAACCAGTGGGACACTGGAATCATCAAAAAGTAAGCGTAAATGGGCCGCGGATCATCGTTGAATTGAATGGCACAATCATTCTGGATGCAAACCTCGAGGAACTTGCAAAGAAAAACCCCAGGCACAGAGGTTTGAAACGCCGCAGTGGTCACATTTGCTTTTGCGGGCATGGCTCCCCCGTTCAATTTAAGAACATCACAATCGATGAGTTTCCTGATGCCAACAAAGCAGAACGAATTCTAACAGACATCAATGTGGCGAAAGACTCTCGAAAGTCGCACTCAAAATACAATGTTCTTTTCATCATCTCTGATGACCTCACCGCAAACGCTCTCGGATGCTACGGAAACAAGATTTGCCAAACACCCAACATTGACAACCTCGCAACGAAAGGTACACGTTTTAATCGAGCCTATTGCCAAGCTACCATCTGCGGGCCGTCTCGTGCCTCGATGCTGTTTGGTTATTACCCCTATGCCACGAAAGCGACTGGCAACACCAGCGGTCGAAATGAAATCGGACAAGACAAAGACAGCTGGCCCCAACACTTCAGAAAACACGGCTATCACACGGCCAGAATCTCAAAAGTCTTTCACATGGGGGTTCCTACAGATATCGCACCCGGGAAGGATGGTGCAGACGATCCAGCATCATGGGACGAAACATTCAATAGCCCTGGCCCAGAATCCAAAACGCCGGGCACGGGAGAGACTCTACAAAATAACCCTGGTGGACTCAAGCAAGGTGCCGCCGGCGGCAATCGGTTCTCCGTAGTGGAAGCCGATGGCGACGACTTAGTCCACTCCGACGGGAAAACCGCTCAAAAGGCCATTGAACTTCTCAAAAAATATAAAACCAACGACAAGCCGTTCTTTCTCGCAGTTGGTTTTGTACGTCCACACGTCCCGCTGGTTGCTCCCCGGAAATATTTCGAGCCTTATCGTACGGACGCGATGGTACTGCCACCGAAGATCCAGGGAGACTCCAATGACATTCCCAAAACACCTGGAAATCGCCGCACCTCAGCAAACCTCCAACTCGATATTCAACAACAAAAAAAGTTGATTCGAGCCTACTACGCATCCGTCAGTTTTGTCGACGCAATGACTGGAAAGCTGCTAAGTGCATTAGACGAAAGTGGACAACGTGATCGCACGATCATCGTTTTTACAAGCGATCATGGCTATCACCTCGGGGAACACGACTTATGGTCCAAGGTGAGCATCCACGAAGAGTCAGCACGTGTCCCTTTGATTGTGATCGTGCCAGGGAAGCAACCGGCCGTATGCAGTTCACTGGTCGAATTGCTTGATTTATATCCTACGATTTCGAATTTATGTGGCATTCGTCCATCCAGCAAATTGCAAGGGAAAAACATTGCTGCGATGCTAGATGACCCCACGGTGAAGGTTCGAGATGCCATTCTGTGTAGCGGTAAAGGGCGACTGTATCGCGATGAACGCTGGGCTCTGCTGGATTACGGTAAAACCGGTGAACTCTTCGACATGAAGAAAGATCCCCAACAGTACACCAATCTTTTTCAAGATCCCAAACATACAGAAATCCTTGCCACGTTAAAGCAAAATCTGCAAGCAAAATTAAGCCAAATTACTTTGAACAAAACGACCGCCGACGAGCTGGAAAGAGAATCAAGATGACCCAATTTGACCGTCGCAAATTCCTCCGCGGAGTTGGTGTTTCAATCGCGTTACCAACCTTCAATTCGTTGCGTGCTTACGCCAACACCAGCGCAACCGCGGACGCGCAGCGTTTTGTCTGTGTGTCACCAAGCTATGGCATGAATCCTGCCGGTTTCTTTCCCGAGAAAACTGGTGACGATTACGAAACACCGATTCTGTTAAAACCCTTGGAGTCCCATCGCTCGGAAATCACGGTTTTTACAAATCTTGACCATCCAGGTGTCGGCGGCGGGCACGGCTGCTCCAATACGTTTCTCAACGGAATGGAAATGAAGGATGCCAAGGATCAGCCGCAACGTCTGCATACGCTTGACCAACTGCTCGGTGAGAAAATTGGACAATCAACCAGATTCCCCTCTTTATTACTCGGCGGTAGCGGTGTTTCCTGGTCGCGAGCTGGAATCAAACTTCCAACCGATGGCGACCCTGCACGCGTCTTTGCGAAACTTTTCATCAATGATAACGCCAAGTTCAAGCAGCAAACGCGACAATTCCTTGCAGAAGATGCAAGTATCCTTGATGTCGTGCGGCAAGACGCCAAGCAACTCGGCCAACAACTCGCACAGGCAGACAGGAATAAACTCGATCAATTCCTAACCGCAATTCGTGAAGTCGAACGCAAGTTAAAACGCCAGTCAGACTGGATTGATATCGCCAAGCCAAAAGCCAGCGACTCAGTCATTCGAGGTCGCGAAGATGACGACACCATTGTTGATCTTCAATACCCGTACAACACGTCTGTTATGTATGACTTGATGGTACTCGCGTTACAAACCGACTCTACCAATGTCATTTGCTACGGGCATCCGGGCGGCAATCGACTATTTCCGTTCGATGGAATCACCCTGGGCTATCACTCATTGACCCATCATGGGAAACGGCCCGACCTATTAAAGGAATTGACGATCATTGAAACTTTCTATGCAACTCAGTTCTCTCGATTCCTGACAAAACTGAAAGAAACGCCCGACTCAGATGGCAATTCATTGCTGGCGTCAACCATCGTGCTGTTTGGTAGCGGGATGGGAAATGCAAGTTCGCATTCCAGTCGAAACTTGCCAGTCATGATCGCTGGAGGTGGATTGCGCCACGGCAAACACCATCGCTTCGAAAGGAATGGACGTGACGGTCGACCACTTTCAGATCTATTCGTCACAATTCTGCAGCAACTAGGAATCGATCAAGATTCGTTTTCCACCAGCAATTCCAACCTGAACCATCTACTGATATGAGCCGACTTGTACTTCTACTCGTGATTTGTGCAGGCACGGACTTAATCCGAGCGGAAAGCCCTGGCCACGAGAAATTCCAGCCTTTTCTCAATGCCTACTGCGTCAATTGTCATGGGATTGAAACACAAAAAGGGGATCGCCGTTTCGATCGTTTACCTGTCACGGAAAACCCGGTCGAAGCAGCTGAATTGCTGCAAGAGGTACTCGACCAATTGAATCTCGCGGCAATGCCACCCGAGAACGAACAGCAACCCTCTGAGGCAGAGCGAAAAGCGATAGTTGCGTCGCTAACGACTTATCTTGCCACCGCACGCGAAGAAACGCGACGCAATGTCGGCAAGGTCGTCATGCGACGTTTGAATCGAGTTGAATATCGCAACACAATTCGAGACTTGTTTCAATTCAAGATGGTCGATTTTGATCCAACGATTACGTTTCCCCCCGACGATACAACGGCGGGTTTCGACAACGTTGGCGAAGGGTTGGTCACATCAGATTATTTACTTGGCAACTACCTGGAAGCAGCCCGCAAAGTAGCGGACAAACTAATTCTGCCGGGGCCGAAGCCGCCAGTGATTCACTACCAGGCAGGTGGTGCCGCGCAGGCAGAACCTCAGCTCAACGCCACGGCCGATAAAGAATGGCGAAGAGAGGCGGGTCGAATGTTCATCAAATTCCGCCAACCATTGGGACTCCCGCTACTCGATAGGAGACGGGGCGTCCCTGCCGACGGTGAGTACGTCATTCGCTTCACTGCTACGGCCGTCCGGAGAGTGTCCCGCTACAAAGATGAGGATCTGCGTTACAACTCGAAGGAGCCGATGCGATTGTCCATCTCGATCGATTCGCGCGAACTTGGTGCGACAGCCCACCGAATCATCGGCGAATACGAAATACCCGATGACAAGGTGATCCAAATTGAGCATCGCGTCTGGCTTGAGAAAGGCTTTACTTTTCACTTGCATTGGGCGAACGGACCCAACGGATCTTTCAAACGGATCCTGCGCAAGGTTCTTCCCAAGTACAACAAGGATGCTCTCTATCCCATCCGTAATCCTCCGGAAATGTACGTAGGATCAGGTCCTGAACTGCACGTTCACACGCTGGAATTCGAGGGGCCGTTCTATGATCAATGGCCTCCCGCGGGCTTCGCAAGGTTCTTCCCCGAACCACCGCGAAAACCCGATGCAAAATATTTGCATGAATCGCTGATGCGTGTCGCGTCCTCCGCCTTTCGACGTCCAGTTCATCCTGAAGAATTGGCGCCGTACCTTAAACTAGCGCAAGCATATCACGAGGAACATGACGATTTTTGGGCCGCAGCGAAGTATGGCATTCGAGCGATATTGACATCACCAAAATTTCTGTATCTTGCCGAGACCGCACCAGCGGATCCGATGAAACGGACCGTAAGTGATCATGAACTTGCATCGCGACTCTCGTACTTCCTTTGGAGCTCAATGCCAGACGACGAACTCCGTCACGCGGCTGATCACAAACTCCTAAGTGATCCAGAATTTTTGCGAGCACAAGTTGAGCGAATGCTCGCAGATCCAAAATCTTCCGCGCTCACGGAGAACTTTACTGGGCAGTGGCTCAACTTAAGAAAACTTGGTGAGATGCCACCCGATCCTGAAAAAAACCAAGTCTATTACGAAGACAAACTTGAGGAAGCGATGCGTCGAGAGACACATTTGTTTTTTTCGCACATGCTACAAGAAAATCGCAACATCCTGGAGTTTATCGATTCGGATTACACATTCCTGAATTCTGCATTAGCGCGTCACTACGGCATTCCCAATGTCGACGATGATAAATTTCGAAAGGTGACACTCTCAGCCGATGCTCACCGGGGCGGATTGCTGGGGCATGGAAGCATTCTCACAGCCACATCCAACGGAGTCGAAACCCAACCTGTTATCCGTGGGATCTGGGTACTCGAAAATCTCCTCGGCACTCCTCCCAACCCACCACCACCCGATGTCGAACCCATTGAACCGGATACGCGCGGTGTCGCGACCATCCGTCAGTTGATGGAAAAGCACCGTGAAAACCCAGCCTGCTACGAATGTCATCGCAAGATTGATCCGATCGGTCTATCGTTGGAAAACTACGATCACATTGGTGCTTGGCGAAACCGTTACAACAAGCAACTGCCGATCAATCCTTGGGGCGAATTGCCGGATGGAACTGCAATTTCAGGACCTCGCGGAATCAAGGCTTTCCTTATGAAGCGGCCAGAGCAATTCACGCAGTGCTTGACCGAGAAGCTACTTGTTTATGCACTCGGTCGACGCTTGAGCTTCGCAGATCGCGACGACATCGAACAAATCGTTTCTGTCATGCCGATCCACGATTACGGTTTCCGCGAACTCATTCAACAAATCGTCAACAGCGAGGCCTTTCATACCAAATGAAACCAACACTCATCGCGTTAGTGTTGTGCCTGTCTACCACAGCGGCACCAGCAGAAGAGCGCCCCAACCTGATTCTCATCATGGTCGACGATATCGGCCAGGACGGGGTCAGTTGTTACGGCGGGCAACAGCAAACTCCCAATTTGGATAAGCTTGCAAAAGCTGGTGTTCGGTACGAGACAGTATGGTGCGCGGCAATCGAAAACTCCGCGCAAGTCAGCTTGCTCACGGGGCAATACCCATTTCGACATCAATACGATACTTCCCAGCGTGGTCGTAAAGACTTGACTTGGACGAAGCAAACAACCTTTGCTCGCAGACTCCGTGAGTCTGGCTACGCGACTGCCGTTGGCGGATATTGGCGGCTAAATCGATTGGAAAAACAATCGGATGCATTGCAGCAACATGGGTTTGATGAATATTGCGTCTGGACCAAATCTGATGGTCTGAAGCCAGCGACGAAGACAGAGAATCGCAGCGGTTACATGATGATCAACGGTCACCCCAAACCCGGTCCGTACAACTCAAAGAAAATCAACTCTTTCTTGATCGATTTCATTCGGCGAAAAAGAAAAGAGCCCTTTCTTATCTTCTATCCGATGCCGCTAGGCGTCGGCTCAAGAACGCCGACACCTGGAACCCCTCCCGTCGAATATAAAAAAGCTGAATTCGCTGCTGATGTGACTCGGATGGATCAGCTTTTAGGTGAACTGATTGAAGCCGTAGATAACAGTCAAAGAGCATCCAACACCTTGATTGTTTTCACCGGCGGCGCTGGAATTCTTAGCTCAGGAGGTTCCGTCAGACAACCACTCATGGACAAGAGAGATCGTAGAAGTGATTGGGGCGTCCGAATTCCGTTAATCGTTCGTGCCCCGTTCTTGACATCTGGTGGTCGTGTTTCGAAAGACCCAATCGACTCCACCGATCTTTATCCAACATTCCTCGAACTCGCAGGAATCGATCCACCCAAGGATTTGATATTGGATGGAAGATCGTGTGTACCTAGCCTGCGAGGCAGCGAAGACCCCTTCGAAA
>JAYZAR010000208.1:0-12727 GCA_036339635.1 Planctomycetota bacterium
AGAGTGCGGTGCATTAGGCTGGCAAGGCGTCTTCGTAAAAGGGGTTCTCTGATCACGCATTGGGTTCTCACGCAATGCATTGGGGGCAGGTAATGGTTACAGGCTTGGTGGTCTTTTGAGTGCTTCGAAATCGAGATTGGATTTACCTGGGAATCATCACAATTACTGAAAGCCAGCGAGTCAGTCTCCGCAGAACAGTTGCTCGAAGGTTATGTCTTTCAGGGTGGCCTCTTTTCCTCCGCATCTGCTGGTCATTCAACGTGGAGGAGGGTTTCGTCACTCGCTGGCTGGCGGTTAGCTTGCCGGCTGCCAAGTGCCGAGGGTATCCCGTTTTATCGACCTCTCCAAAATGCTAATCGCACCGCAGATGCTGATCGCCTAAGAGGTAGTTGGTTTGTTGATCGGTGTGTTGATCCTCGGCGTTTGTGCAAGATTTTTTCTTCACGCGGTCCAGGGAACCTTTGATTCTCGCGTTGAATGTGGGGGAATCTCCCCCAGCGATCTGTTTGTTGTTGGATGGCGTAACCTCAGTGATTTTCGTGAGCTGGGGTCTTCAGCGTCATGAACTGATCAACTGAGCTGCGGAACGTCAACTATTCCCGATCGAATGTGAAGACGTGCGTTTGGGGGATCTTCTGGTTTGCGTCTTTGGCGAGTCGCTGGTTTCACGCCGGAGTGGATTTTGATTGTTTTTGCTGATAATTCCAATCAGCTCTTTTCAAATCGCTTTCCTCTTCGGCAAATCATTGCGACATTTCGACTTATCGGATTGAAAGCGAGAGGCTGCTTCGCTAATGTCGCAGGCCGGACTTGGTCGAATTGACTCGTCGAAAAAAAACCGGTGATTCTGGTTGAACGCTTCCATAGCGTCGTTCAGCAGCGGCAAGAGTCCTTCTGGGATGTCAACTTGTTGGGATATAAACCCTAAAGGAATAATAATGTTGAGTGATGCTCTACCTCGAACCATCACGCGAGCGATGCAATTCAATCATGGCTGTGCCAATGGGCTGAGCCACCGCTGGCAAAATGGCCAATACTGTTCGATTATGACGAGGGCCGGCATTGTGGGATGCGGGATCTATGATCTGGAAACAGCCGCTGAATTTGGACAGGCGATTGCCATTGCCAAAGGAACGCCGACTCATCCCCTAGTCGAGCCGGAGGATCTTCTTGATGCGACGATCGTTGGTGTTACTCCGCAAGCAAAGGAAATTGGAATCGAAGTTGGAATGACTGGTAAGGAAGCGGTTGAAAAAATGTTGCTGGTTGATCATGGAGCGTGATCGCCAGAGTCCAGTTTTCCGAGTTCTTTTTGAGCGATCGCCGTGCGAGTAGATTGGAAGGTTACCCAGGTGGCTATGGTGCCAACTTCTTTGGGAATGCTTTTGGTGGGTGGTTCAGCCCGAGGCCTGCGCTATGTTGCTTTTGGTGAGGGTGCATCCCAGACGCGTGCAATGATGCATCAACAGTTTCCCGTTGCGAAGATTGGAATGACGGAAACGATGCAGGCTTGGGTCACTGTTCTACTTTTGGGGTTGGAGGAACGACCGACCGGAATGACGCTTCCCATTGAGCTCACGGGGACTCCATTCCAGAAACGGGTGTGGAAGGGCTTGCAAGAAATTCCCGTTGGGAGCACTGAATCCTATTCGCAACTGGCTCGTCGCCTTGGCAGGCCAACCGCGACACGAGCAGTCGCGGGAGCTTGCGCGGCAAATCAATTGGCCTTAGCAATCCCCTGCCATCGGGTTGTTCGCAGTGATGGCAAGCTGGGCGGCTATCGTTGGGGACTCGAGCGAAAAAAGCAATTGCTCGAACTTGAGCGTTCAGTTGTAAGAACGAGCAAGCTTTCCACGTAAAAACACATGTTGAATCCAGCGGTCATCCCAACCAAACATCAATTTGGAGAGTGGATCACTGTTCGCTGACTGCCAGTCAATCGACGGCCGAATGATCAACAAGTCAGCACAGGCACCGACCCGCAATCGACCCGCGTCAAGCCAGCTTAACGCATCGGCATTTCCTGCGGTGATCGAATACCAAGCCTCGCTCGCGGAAGGAACTGAAGTCCCAAGCCGAGCTGCGGTTAGGATCATCTCTCGTGCAACCCGCACCATCGAACGCTCGTAGCCTGCGCCGATATCGCTTCCGATTGCGAGCTGAATCGATTCCTTCATTAGCGTTTGACGGTTCATCTCTCCGCTTTCCAAAAAAGAATTGGCGGTGGGGCAATGAACAATTTTTGAATTCGCTGTCGCAATTTCCTCGCGATCCAGCGGGTCAAGGTAGATGCCATGTCCAATAAGCGATCTTTCTGTCAGCAATCCGGCATCACGATAGACTTGTGAATACGGCTTGCCAAACTGGCGTTGAACCTGCTGGCATTCCGTCTTCGTTTCCGCAATGTGGGTCTGGATGGTCGCTTGCTGTTCGGTTGCCAGTTTGCCCGATCCTTGCAGCAAAGCATCGCTACACGACAAGGCAAACCGTGGTGTGACAGCGGCGGCTACCCGGCGATTTGGTGGGTATTTTGTACCTAACGATTCAGCCTCACTCAGGAGTTGCGCAGCGGGGCGGCAGAGCGAAGCTGGGGCGTTGCAATCCATTAGCACCTGTCCAATAAGTGCCCAGACCCCTTTCTGTTCGGCGATCTCGATACAACGTCGCGTTGATTCGTGGTGAACGGTCGCATAGGCTGCGATGCCGGTCGTTCCGTGACGTAATAATTCTTCGAGGGCCTTGGCAGTGGTGCTAGCAGCTAACTCAGGATCGTGCCATTTGTTTTCCTCTGGAAACGTGAATTCTCTAAGCCAGCGGAGTAATGGCAGGCCGTGGGCCCCAATGATGCCAAATTGCGACAAGTGCAAATGTGCATCAATGAAACCAGGGCAAATGAGACAATCGTGACCTCCGAAAACATCTTGGATGGAGCGGTCGCCTCTTGGTGTGGGCTCATCTAGCGAGATTTCTGCGATGCTCTCGTCGTCTAGTCTTACGTGACCGGTTCGTAACTGGCAGCCGCCGGAACCATCTTCAATAAGCAATTGGCCTGTCAGGATCATGTCAGCACGCGCGGTGGTAAAAAGATTGTTCTTGGTTTAAGCTACCGGCATTGGCTGTCTGACTGCGAGCCTGATTTTTCACCCGCTCTTGCCCCGCCATCTGTGAAGGGGGCAAGAACACTCGCCCCCTTCGTCTAGTGGCCCAGGACGCTGGACTCTCAGTCCAGAAACAGTAGTTCGAATCTGCTAGGGGGTATTGAATCGGGAGGATCTCGATGTCAGCGTTCGGTCAATCGTCCCATTTTTGGAGGACTCATGGCAAAGTGCATCGCGGCCTTGGGAAAGCATCATGACGTGGCCGACGGATTTCATGAAGTGGCCAGAGCAGTGAGTTGAATGAAGGTGCGATGCTCGTTTCTCAATCGCCAGTCAGCAGCAGGAGGTCAATGCTCAGTCCCGGTGTTGAGCAAACGATGTATGCTGATCTTTCCATAAGTTGCCGCGGTGAAACTGGCCTTTTCAAGGCCCCGCGACAGAATTGCTTGATGCCGTTGGACTTTTTCAAACACAAGTGGAGGTCAAACGAAAGATCAGCCCTTTAAGAAGTTCTCGCGAAAGTGGTTTGCTGGCGTATGCATCCATTCCGGCCTGTAGGCAGGACTCTCGATCACCAGGAAGCGTCTGTGCTGTTAGTGCGATGATTGGAATGTGGCGGTCGGATTCTTGTTCCAATTCACGGATTCTGGCAGTTGCTTCTAGGCCGTCACATTCAGGCATCAAAACGTCCATCAAAATCAGGTCGAAGGATTGCTCGGATGTTTGCCAAATTTTGATTGCTTCATTCCCGTCGCCTGCGACGCTCACGTCATGCCCCCACTTCGCTAGCAGAGCACGCATCAGCGTTTGGTTGACGGGGGAATCGTCTGCTAACAGGATATTAAGTTTTTGTTGCTTGTCAGTGCATGATTGTGAAGCCAGTGAGGGGATCAATTGCTTTTCAGCATTGGAAGTGACTCGATAGAAATCAGGATTTACGGTTTCAAGTTTTACGGTGAAGAAAAACCAACATCCATTGGGAACATTGTTTTTACACCACAAATGGCTGCCCATAAGTTCGACCAACTCACGCGAAATGGCCAGGCCCAAGCCGGTGCCGCCATAAGTGCGCGTTGATGACATGTCAGCCTGAGTAAATGCTGCGAATAGCGACTCGGTATCTCCGTCAGGCAATCCAACTCCCGTATCGCGAACTTCAAAATGCAATCGCATCGGTTTGATATTTTGCGGGGAATTCTGTCGTTTGGATTGCTCCAACGGCATGGATTTGACGATCACATCGATACGTCCCTCATTGGTAAATTTGAATGAATTGTTGATCAAGTTCACCAACACTTGGCGTATCCTGCTTGCATCCCCATTGAGCCATGCCGGTATGTTTTGGTCGATCTCGGAGCAAACCATGATTCCTTCGAACCTTCCTTGGATCTGAGAAATCGCCAGCGTCTCATCAATCAACTCGTCAAAATTGAAGGGACGATTATTCAATCGTATGCTCTCAGCTTCGATGCTGGAGAAATCTAAGATCTGATCAATGATTTTCAGGAGACCTCCTGCGGAGGCCTTTACTGCCTGGGTGAATTCGAATTGTACTGAATCGAGCTCTGTTTCCAAAAGGAGTTCGGACATGCCAAGCACGGCGTTCATGGGAGTTCTCATCTCATGACTTACCGTTGCCATGAATTCACTTTTGGCTTGGTTTGCCGATTCCGCATTTTTGGTTGCAAGCTTCAGGTCTTCGGCTTATTGATCTAACTTTTTCTGAGTGTCCACTAGTTTGTTTATAGTTCTGCGTAGCTCTTCCGCGCGATGCGCGTCCGAGATCTTTGTCCCAGCGATCGATGCGATAGTTATCAACCATTCTTCATCGCGTTCAGTATAGAAGTCCGCTTGACCATGTTCGGTATCAATGACGCCGATACACTTGCTTTGTAGCATAATGGGAACGGCGAGTTCAGACAGGCGAAAGCCTCATCCACGATGTAGCGAGGATCCACTCGAGTATCGGCGATGCGTTCCGCGATCGCGTGCTTTGCGACGCTTCCAACGATGCCTTGGCCAACGGGAATCGTAATGGCGTCTTTGATTACTCGACCTTCTGGATTCTTCGGCCCATAGGCTGCTCTTTGAATCAGAAGCTGCTGTTCATGATCCAAGAGATAGATCACGCAATCTTCGAACCCCATCCCTGCAATCACCCGATCAGCGATTAACCATAGAATTTCGTCGAGTGTCGAGCGTTGAAGCAGATCGAGTGCGAAGTGATGGATCAACTTCAAAAACTCGTCCGGCGTTAGTTGGTGCCTAGAGTTCATCGTGGATTTGGCTTTGCCGAAAAACCGTGCAAATTATCTCAAGCGGCAATCGCAAACGCCGTTGCCAGTCGAAAGGAGGCTATCAGTATCAACTCATCGAATTCACAAGCAGTCTGTTAATGACTTTTGGGAGTCACAAAACTCTGATGCGAACTTGAATCAGATTCTGATATGTTTTCCCGCATAGGATGGGTGACAAGTTAACTGTTTGCGAGTTGCCTCGATCTTGCCGCCGCTTATTTTAGACAAGATTCGTGAGATGTTGCGAATGTCGAGCTTGTCTCGTTTTTTGGGTGCGTGTCGGCAACCCGTAAATTGATCGTTGTAGGGCAGCATAAAGGGACGCTGAAATGCAGAAATATTCAAAGATGCAGCAACACCGCTCTTATCATTGAAGTTATGCCTCCAGGGTCGTTCTTCCTTGGTGACAGATCGCAAGATTGTTAGGTGGATAACCTTTGCAAACGCTATACGGACTTCGATAGTGGTTTTTTGCAACGTTATTGATACATTTAGTCGTAGTGGCGACTTCAGATTCAAAATCGGTTCGCTGACCAGGTGCTGGAATGCCTGGCTGCTGTTTGGGGGCACGAAGTCGCAGTGCCTTGAGGCAGTTTAACGCGCTGGTCGCACTGGGATGAAGTTGTGCGTTGGCGTTTTACTCATGTCGGTTCTTTAGCCATGCGCACGGAGGATACGCAGCATGATCAAAGGTCACCGTTGGAATGAGTTCATGGTTGCGAAACGCGGCCATGAAAAGTAGCGTTTTAAACCCGTTGGCCGATTTACGTTGTAGCGAAAGCTTTTGGCGAACAGGCTGAAGTGCGGTTTGCAGGTGACGATCTATGCTACTGCACGAAGAGGCTGATTGAGATTGCCGACGAAAAAGCACTTGCTTCGGTCTTTTGAGAGATGAATTCCCGGAAATTAAGCCGTTTTGCTTTGGCGATCTGCTTGGTACTACTGTCCACGTTTGCCGGAATTTCCTGGTACGTCGGTGGACAGTTGGTTGCGCCGGCGAATCGATTGGTTGGGCCTCCGCCGAGCGAGGCAGGAATCCAGTCGGTCGAGATTTTGTCAAAATCTGGCTCGCCGCTTTCTGCTTGGTATATCCCGAATCAAACCGCGGAAGCAACCGTGATCCTGCTTCATCCAATCCGCGCGGATCGGCGTCCAATGCTCGGCCGATCTGCTTTGTTACACAATGCAGGCTGTGCTACGCTGCTAGTCGATTTACAAGCCCACGGTGAGTCACCTGGCGATCAGATTACAGCTGGTTATCGTGAACGTTTAGATGTCATGGCAGCTGTAGAATTTGTGCGGACCAAGACCCCCAATCATCAGATTGGCATTGTTGGCTGGTCGTTAGGTGGTGCGGCAGCCTTGTTTGCATCACCATTAGAAATTGATGCGTTGGTGATTGAATCAGTGTATCCCAGTGTCAGCGCAGCAATTCACAACCGCATCTCGATGAGGTTGGGCCCGTTGGCTTATCTCCTGACACCCGTTCTTTTGGTGCAGATGAAACCACGTCTTGGAATCGCTGCCTCGCAGATGCTTCCGATTGATTATGTACCCGACGTTGGATGCCCAATCCTCATCGCTGCGGGCACTCGGGATGCCCATACCACGTTTGCAGAGAGCATTCGCATTTTCGATGCAGCGAAAGAACCGAAGCAGTTTGTTGAATTCAAAGGCGCGGGTCACCAAGACTTATTGAAGAACGATCCAGGGCGATACGGTGAAGTGATCGACTTTTTGCTTGCTCATCTATCCGGTAAGCCGCCGCCGGAAAAAAGTGTTGACGGAGTTGGCCAAGCTGCGGATCAGCCCGACGAAAGTCACAGCGTTGACGCGGTAGATGCCAGCCGAATTGACCAATGATTCGCCTGGTCGCTTGCGAGCGAGGTACAGGTTATTGAATGCTTTTTAAGACGATGCCGGCTGTTTGAGTTCTGGTTTTCTCTCTCGCCGGTATTGTCTGTTGGCTGTTGATCCTGGAAATTCTAGGACCAGGGAATCTTGGTTTCTTGACGAGTTGTGGCAATGTTCCGCGTTCTTTGAAGAAATGTTGCCACGTTTCCCGGCTGGGGAAGACTCATCGCAATTGCGATTTAACTGAAACCTGGTGATTTATTCGGTGAGCTTCGATTCCGATATGGAATCTCGCGCTTGTTGCTGGGACAATACACGAAGTCTCTTCTCTGTCTTTTGAATCTTAAGCGACCCAATGCAGATCACGTGTTTACGTTGTGGCAGACAGCAATCAATCACTCCTCAGCCCCGCGGAACGAAGGTTCGTTGTACTGGCTGTGATGCTCTGATTGATGTTCCCGACGAATCTCAAATTCCCTCCTCCTCTCAATTTTCAGAACGAGCATTTCCGAATTATCTGAATCGAAATAACACGCCCTCGATTAGTAACGATGCGATCATCTTTACTGCCATAATCTGCTTTTTTGTTTTGGTTTTGGTGATCGTTACCTCGGCGGTGATTAGTCAGGTGACGGCGGACCCGATCGAGGCGGCAGTATCCGACGTGCCGACCGAAACAGCTGTCGCAGCAACTCGGTTTGTATTCGATGAAGGTTATTCCATCATGCTTCCGTTAGAATTCAAGGAGCTGTCACGCCAGGAAAGCGAGCGTGGCTACGCGGTTTACCGATTTCGGGATGATGAGGGGTGTCGATTTACCGCTGCCATCATTCCCAATGAAGCTTACAGTCGAATGACAAGTCCGCCACGTGATTACGCCAAGGCGCTCATCAAGAGTGTGCCAGAGTTAAGCGAAGGTGTTGACGGGGATGTTCAGCCAACCCGTGTGACGGTGGGCAGCTTGCCAGCAACCATCTTTCGCTTTTATGAAAAAGAAAATTTTCGTGGTGTGAACTTTACTTATCACATGGTGGTGATGGATCGCGGTAAGAAACTTGTTCTTCGGTTCGCCGGCAAATACGGCGGCTTCAGCGAGAATGCAGAAAACATCACGAGGCCAGATCACTGGTATGACGCGCTGTTGACACTGAAAGAAGAGCGTTAGGCTGGGCTACATGACTTTACCCACGTTGGCATTGTATCCACATCGCTATTTGTTGCGCACAGCTATGAGGCGAGTTGGCTTAGGTGTGTAACCGTATGAGACGCGACCTGATCGGGATTTCATTGCCTTTGTGCATCCCGATGACGATTGGCTAGGAAATTCGAATCGGGCAATATTTGGAACGAATTGTCATCTCGAAATCCATGTGTGGTTGATTTGTCCTGCAAATCGACCTGCTAGCTTGATTTGTGTAAAGGTGGGGTTTTAGCGAGCGCGTGATTTGATCCACCATCTAGCAATCACAGGTAGGACCGCGAGAAAGGCGAGTGTCCAAGTCCAGCTGCGTGATCTCTGCTCGATTTTCGGAAGGAGGCCAGCTTGAGGCGGTGCTGTGTATTGTTTGTTGAATTCAGCTTCGGGGTCCGCGCCACGCTTAATCCATTCGCGTTCCTTGAGCTCTAAATCCTGAAACCAAGCTGAAGCCTGTTCCAATTCTTTCCGGAAGGTTTTTTCCAAGGCCTCCAGTCTTAGCTGCGTCGTTTCCGAGGGGCTGGACGTTTGACTAAAGATAGCGGACTCTGCCAGTTGACGATATTTTCTGCTTTCAGTTTTGGTTTCGTAGCTTGCTTTCAGCAGGGCGCGAACGGCAAGGCGCTTGCCATCATTCGGGTAACCGGTCGCCAAGATTAAGTCGGCGGCCGCCTCGAGCAACACGGGTGAATCATGCTTTCCAAATCGCATCATCCCGAGAACGCCCTTCAATGCTTTGGCAACTTCCTCTGAAATCGCATTGGAATCTTCATGGGCGATATTGTTGGTTTGCAGAACAAACCTTGCGAAGCCAGACGGCTCAAAAGCGTTGCGCGGTGAATTGTCCAGTGGTAATTGCAGCTGCCCATTAACGTGGCGACTGAGTAGATACCTAACGAGAAGCTTTTGATAACGTTCACGGCCGAAATGAGCATCGGGGTTGATGTCAAGCGCACGATCGATTTGTTCGAGACCCTCCTCAAATCTGCCTGCATGAATATAGAAGGTGCCTAGATTGGCGGCGGTTTCGTACAATCCGGGTGAGAGTTTTTCTTTCTGTAGGATGACTTTGATCGCTTGGTCGTGCTGCCCGAGCTTATCATGGGCAACTGCCAAGTCGTCATAGAGTCCCAGCTCGTTTGATCCTCCTGCAATCTTTTTAGAGCGATCTTTGATCCGCCAGCGGTAGAAGTCAGGTGAGTGTCGAAGGAAGTGACCCGTGATGAGTTCCAGCGTCGACGGAAACCGCATCCGCTCCTGTTGCAGCGTATCGCGATCCCACAAGCATGCTTGAGCCGGAAGAATCAAAAGTAAGAAAGTCAACGGTACGAAGTAACAGGCCGCGCGACGCATTGGGAATCCTTGGTATCAAGAAAGGGGATGCGTGTTTCGTTCTTATGAGTTCTTCGCGTTGTTTCGGGATGATCGATTTTTTGGCCGGCATTATTCTCTAGTCATCGAAAAGCCGGACCGGGGTTTATGTTAGCACAACCGATGCCAGGCTACGTCATAAGTGAATCTCAAGTACCAAATTCGAGATTGGCTTGGTAAGTCTCCACAACCTGTTTCAAAACAGGGGCAATTCGCGCCGCGAATGTCGATCGGTTACGATAGGAATCGTAAAAATTTGGTTTGACCTGCTATGGTTTGCTTTTTGATGAGAGATTTGAGCATGCTTGTTTTTCGCCCGCTTCTTTTGCTCGCGCTGGTATTTGCGGTTTCCTCACCGGTAGCGTTGGCGGCTGATAGTGAGCGACCTCCGAATATTTTGTTTTGCATTGCGGATGATTGGGGATGGCCCCATGCAGGAGCTTATGGCGATGTGGTTGTGAAGACGCCAGTCTTCGATGGATTGGCGCGGCAAGGCGTGCTGTTTGAGCATGCCTACATATCTTCTCCATCGTGCACTCCGTCGCGGGGTGCGATTCTGACCGGCCAATTCCACTGGCGTCTCGGTGGGGCTGCTAACCTTTGGAGTGTCTTTCCTGATCGGCTTGATACTTACCCCGAAATACTTGCGAAGGCGGGCTACATCGTCGGCAAGACAGGAAAGGCGTGGGGACCAGGGAGGCCAGAAACAAAGAACCGTGATTTAACGGGCAAAAACTACAAAAACTTCGCCACCTTTATCAAACAACTCGACCCGGCTAAGCCGTTCTGTTTCTGGCTTGGTTCAAGTGACCCGCACCGCCCCTACAAAGCTGGTAGCGGAAAGCAGAGCGGAATGAAAATCAAGGAGGTTGAGTTGCCAGCCTGTTACCCCGATTCAGATGTCATCCGCAGCGACATCGCAGATTACTACTTTGAGGTCCAGCGGTTTGATTCTTTGGTTGGGGAAGCACTCAAACAGCTTGCAAAAATTGGAGCATCGGAAAATACCATTGTCGTAATGACGGGTGATCATGGTTTTCCATTCCCACGCGGAAAAAGCAATCTGTATGATTTGGGATCACGGGTACCCATGGTCGTTCGATGGCCGGCAAAAATCTCTGCTGAGCGTGTTGTTACCGATTTTGTTAGCACGACCGATTTGGCACCGACCTTCTTGGAAGCTGCTGGATTGCCGGTTGACAAAGAAATGACAGGCCGAAGCTTAGTTTCGGTTCTGAGCAGCGATGCAGAAGGTCGCGTCAGCAAAGATCGGGATGCGATTGTATTCGGTAAAGAGCGTCACGTTCCGGGGCAACTTGCCCCGGAAACCGGTGGTTATCCGAGTCGTGCCATTCGCACCAACGAGTTTCTGTTGATTCGGAATTTTCATCCTGAGCGTTGGCCTAATGGCACTCCTGATTATCGGCAAGCTGTGATTCCGAATGCTTGGTTTGCTGACACAGATAATGGGCCGACGAAGTCCTACATCGTCAACTACCAAGATCGTGACGAACAGCATCGGCTCAGCTACGAACTCTGTTTTGGGATGAGGCCGGAAATCGAGTTTTACGATTTAAGAACCGATGCAGAACAACTGAATAACGTTGCGTCGCTTCCTCAGTACAAAGCGAAAATCAAAGACTTGTCATCCCGTTTGGAAACTGTGCTTAGAGAATCGAACGATCCAAGGTTGTTAAACAAGGGTGTCACCGAAGACGGGATCAATTTCGACGATTATCCCTACTTAGGCGGAGCACCAAAGTTTCCCCGCGTTAAGTAATCATGACATGAAGGAGAAGAGAGCATGAACACTGCTGATCATTTGCTGCTGCATGGGCAAAACACGCTCATTTTAACGGGGGATATTTATGAAGACTTGGAGCTTTGGTATCCGAAGCTGCGGTTAGAGGAGGCCGGTGCGTGTGTTGTCGTTGCCGGTCCACAGGCTGGTGCTCACTACTCCGGAAAGCATGGTTATCCATGTGTCAGTGATGCCGCCATCGATCAAATGCACGCGGAATCGTTTGATGCTTTGGTTGTGCCGGGTGGCTTCATGCCAGACAAGCTGCGCCGCGATCCGGTCGTGCTCGATTTGGTACGCAGTTTCCAAGCTGCTCAAAAACCAATTGCTGCGATTTGCCATGGCGGTTGGATCCCGATTTCCGCGGGCGTCTATCAGGGTGTGCGAGTGACAGGATCACCCGGGATCAAAGATGATCTGGTCAACGCGGGTGCGACCTATGTCGATGCTGAAGTGGTGGTGGACCAGAATCACATCACCAGCCGACGCCCCGATGATTTGCCCGCATTTTGTCGCGCTCTTATCCAGGTGATGAGTGATCGGGCCGCAAGCTAAGGCTAACGCCGGTTGGAAGCTCGTGTTCCACCGAGCAGCCGTTCAGCCGAGCAACCGTTGAGCTGATTGACCCCGTATAGCTGGTTGAGTCGGGGAAACGGTCCGTGAATCAAATCGGCAAGATACCGCGGAGGCCATCGCCCTTGGGTGGGCTAAAAGACAGTTCAACGCATTAACGGGGGATTTAGCAATCGGAACCGCAGCCACGCAAACGTCACTACCGCAGCAGTCATTTAACTTCGGCTCAGCGACGTCAAACTTCTCGCCCTATTCTGGTTGAAGCAGGTTGCTTCATGCTGTTTGATCGTCGCTGCTGTTTGCGGACTTCGGTCGGGAGAGATCGCTATTTGGTGGGATCATCCTCGACACGGACCAACAGATATTGTTGGGACTGTCCATCAGCAAAGTGAAGCAAGACTGGGCAGGTATCACCAGTCAGGTTGGAAAGCCCGACTTCCATGATCGGCCAATCTTTTCCGCTAATTCCCCACACGGTGCGCTGGCTCTCCATGTCAACGCCGCCCTCTACCGGATCAACTTGGTCGATGTCGTTTTT
>JAYZAR010000209.1:0-6727 GCA_036339635.1 Planctomycetota bacterium
TCAGAGCCGAGCGTTGCGAATCCTGTGGGTCGACCTACTTGCGAAGTTCGGCACCGGTGCGGCGATTGAAGCGTTGGTCCGAACAGGCATTGATGAACCCGACGAGGTTGTTCGTGAACGCGCCTTAGATCATTTGACGAGAGTCGGCACTTCGTCTGCCGTCGCCACCTATCTTCCGATGCTAAAGTCCAACGACAACCAGTTGGTAAACCGAGCGGCGCGCGCGCTCTCTTGGTTCCCCGATCCAGAACTAGCCTTAACCTACATCGAAGCGCTCGTCACCACGCACAAACAGCAGGCAGCGGCGGGGCCAGGCATGCAAGTTGGATTCGGTGATGGAGGTGGCGGCTTATCCACGGGAGGCTCGCCGAAAGTGGTGGTCGAACGGCGGAACAACCCTGCCGCTCTGACACTCGTCAAAACGATCGCGTCAGAAGCGGATTACGGCTACGACGAACAAGCTTGGTTGTTGCATTTTGCTCGCGAACGCTCGAAGTTTAGCGGTGACCTCCGTAGAGATCGATAACACCAGCATCTGGCGCGGCAGCAACGCTGTAGCTTCCTCAACAGCATCCCATCACGCAGGTCGATGGATAACGTGAGGAGGAACTTTTCACGGGGAAGCGGATGATCCTGGCGGGACACTATGCCAAAAGCTATCAAGCGGTGGCCTTAGCTTGCTGACTCGATGGCGGCCCGCACGTCCGCTTCATCTATACCACCAACCAGTTCAACGACACCGATCTCAGTCGGCAAGACAAATCTCAACTTCCCGTAGGCGACTTTTTTGTCACGCATCATCACCGGGATCATCTTGTCCGGATCCGCTTCCGGATAGCGAGTCGGCAACTGACAAGCTTCGATCAATTCGGTTTGTCGTTGAAGCAGTGTGGAGTCAGCCATCTGCAAACGAACGGCGAGTTGGGCGGCCATTTGCATACCGATCGCCACCGCTTCTCCATGCAGCAACTTCCCATAACCTGCATTGGCTTCGATCGCGTGCGCGAACGTATGTCCGTAATTCAAAATCGCGCGGCGGCCAGTCGTTTCCCGTTCATCTTCGGCAACAACGCGGGCTTTACTGCGACAGCTACTTTCGATCGCGTGCTGCAAAGCGGTTCCGTCTCGTTCCACCAATGCAGTCGCATTCGATTCTAGCCAAGCAAAGAATGGGGAATCGTCAATCACACCATACTTGATGACTTCCGCCAATCCGCTCAGGTAGGTCCGCTGCGGCAAAGTCGCCATCACCTCAGTATCGATCAGCACCAAAGAAGGTTGCCAGAACGCTCCCACCATATTTTTGGCCGCGGGCAAATTGACACCGGTTTTTCCACCAACGCTGCTATCGACCATCGACAGAAGCGTGGTCGGTACCTGGACCAAGCGGATCCCTCTCGCGAAGGAGGCAGCAACAAAACCAGCTAAATCGCCAATCACGCCGCCGCCAACCGCGACCACAACACTGCGACGATCACCACCCACCGATAGAATCCACTGCAACAGCGACTCAAACTGCTCGATCGACTTACTCGGCTCGCCGGAAGGTACATTACGACGACTCGCGCGGATCTCTGATTCCTGCGACTCGAGACCGGCGACAATCTGGTCGGCTAAATTGGACACGGCTTGGTCAGCGATCACGATCGCGTGACTGAGATCGGGGATGGATCCAATCAAACATTCGGTAAACCGATTCACTTGGCCCGTCGTGATATGGATATCGTAACTTCGCTCATCCAGCGACAATCTAACCAGTGCCCCATCGGGGTCCCCTTGCGTCGGTGTTACCATGACAGTGTTTCCATCCTTTCATCTTCTAAGGTGCTAGCCGCACAACTTAACCCATGAGCGAACCTCCCATCGATCCCAACTCGACGAACGCTAGCCCGGGAAACGATCGCTCGCCGGATTCCTCTGACATTTGCCGACCCAATCTTGTGGATGAAGTCGATCAGGCGGACCCGGCAATTCACGCTGACAAGTTCAACGATCCACGTGCAAAGATTACTGGTCGGGGCATCGGGATTGGAATCGCGGTCATACTGTTAGGGATCGCGGGTGCGTTTGGCAGTATCTCTGCCCGCAGAACCCAGCTCGTCGAGTCGACTCGGTTTTGGGGAGAAGAAACAATCGCCGCATTTCAACTCGCCGAAACGGTCGAGCTGCTGCCCGCAGGGAATTCTCAATTTCCCCCGGTCGAACTGACCACAACTCCCGGACTTGGGCATTTAAGAAGAGCGTTGCTGGATGAGCGAAATTATCAATGGGACACTGAGACAAACCGCCCAGCACTGGAAAATTGCCCCGAAGCCAAGCCGACGAACACCTCGGATCGAAAACTTAAGAAGTGTATTCGCCTTCGGTTCACGGACCCAACGGGCAAGCGATTCACCACCGTTGAAGTCGACATCAACCTGAAAGAGGGGTGGATTGGCCCGGCAGACGGAACGCGAAGGGTTCGAGCAACAGCATACGTGCAACCCAAATTACAGAGCTACTTTGCCACGATCGTGAATGTTGAGCAGTTAAGACATGACCTCCGTGACTGAACATCTGTATAACAGTGACAAAGCGGCGAGCCGCAAGTCGAACCCCTTGAACGGTTTCATGAGCCAAAATCGTGCGGTGAATTCCGGCGGAGACACCGCGAGATAAAGGTACAAATTGGGCCGCAAGGCGTTGTTTAGGCATTGGGCTGCGCTCAAATCGCTTATACTAAGAGCGACGCTCCTCTTCTAATCTGTTCGATATCTATGCCTGATAACGCTTCTTCCACCAAGCCTGAATCGGTCACACCTCCACAGGACGCAGAGGAATCTGCCGAAGATGCCGATCCGCAACGTCGCTTTTTGATCTTTAACGCGGCCCCCGCCTGGATGGTGAGCATGCTTGTGCATGTGCTGATCTTGCTCGTTCTGGGGCTCGTGACAATTGCCGATCCGATCAAAATTGTGAACGTTTTAACGGCGAACAATACAGGAGACGATGGTCCAGAGATTGAAGAGTTCACGATCGAGGAGATCGACCCGGGCGAAATCTCCGAGCTTGAAGAAACCGAACCGGTCGACGTGACCGAGTCAATGGAAATGGTCGAGCCTACCGAGGTCGAAGAGGTCGACATCCCAACTGTGGATCTGGAAACAGCTGACTTGGCTGCTGAGATGGCACCCACGGCCGTCTCCCTACAAACTTTAACCTCCACCCAGCTGCAACCGCTTGGCAGTCGCACGTCTGAAATGAAGAAGAAACTTCTTCGCGATTACGGTGGAACTGAATCAAGCGAGGCGGCGGTTACTGAAGCTTTAAAGTGGTTGAGTCGGCATCAGCTGCCCAACGGAGCATGGACTTTCCAGCACCATTTGGCCTGCAACGGTGCATGCGGGAATCCCGGCGAGATGAACCGCGCGAAGGCATTCAATGCGGCAACGGCGATGGCACTGCTACCTTTTCTGGGAGCCGGCCAGACGCACATCCAGGGTGAGTTCCGGCCAGTCGTGTTTCGCGGGTTACGTTTCCTGATCCAGAACGGAAAAGCAGGCCGCAAGGGTGGATTGCCGGTCCTAGACCTCAGCGAAGGGGGCGGCAATATGTACTCGCACGGCTTGGCCGCCATCGCACTTTGCGAAGCCTATGCGATGTCCGAAGACCCTGAATTGGCCGGGCCGGCGCAAGCCTCTCTGAACTTCATCACCTACGCTCAATGTCGTGATGGCGGCTGGCGATATCGCCCTCAACAACTCGATGGTGGTGACACCTCGGTAACCGGCTGGCAGGTCATGGCTCTGAAAAGCGGATATATGGGTCACTTGAGTATCCCACCACAAACGATTCAGGGATCGATGCTGTTTTTGGATAAGGTTCAATCCAAGAACGGTTCACTCTACGGCTACGCCTCACCGAGCCAGAATATCCGACCATCCTGCGCTGCGATCGGTTTACTCTGCCGAATGTACACCGGCTGGGACAAGAATCATCCCGGCATCGTGGATGGAGTCAAAGAACTCGCGAAGATTGGTGTCCTGAAAAACGACATCTATTATGACTACTACGCAGCTCAAGTCCTTCGCCATTACGGTGGTTCGCAATGGGATGAATTCAACGTCGAATTGCGTGATTGGTTGGTTTCAACACAGGATCAGTCTGCTGGTGCCAAAGGCAGTTGGCACTTTCCAAACAGCGCTTCCCACCGCGGCCCCAAAGAAGGTGGTCGACTCGCCAGCACTGCGTTTGCGACCATGATCCTGGAAGTCTATTATCGCCACATGCCGCTCTACGCTGATGCGGCCGCGGAAGAAGATTTCCCCCTTTAAGACTTTCACAAGATGACGAAGCGGACCACCATCGGCCTCGCGACATTCCGCGATAAACCAATTCGCCGTCGCAGGTCGAGACACTTCGATAACAGACACTTCGGCTAGCATCTCAATACAGATCAAATAAGCTCAAGCTGCATCAACGATGCGTGGCAGTGAAATGCTCCACCACGACTGACCCAAGCTGCAGCCACTCAATCAAATTTTTGGTTCTGCGGCTGGAGAGGAAGCTGAACCGATAAAACAGGGCAATCAGCGGGGTGAATGATATGCGCTGCCAAACTTCCCTGTACAGCATCGGCCAAGGCCTAACGACCGCCGTTCCCCGTGATGATCATGTCGATTTCTTTTTCTCGTGCATAATCCTCGATCACTTGATAAGCCCTACCCAATTGAATCACCATCACAGTACGGAACCTCTCTCGATCTTCGACAGGCATCAGATTGACGAACTGAATCGACACCTTGTCTTCATGCTCATCCCAAAAAGATTGGCGGGTCGCGGCATCCACCAAGATGGGATCATCATCAACCTACAAGGGATGAAGCCGCCAGTTACCCCGAACTGCCACTCTCAGAGCGAACCGCAATGCATGAATTGAACACTCGCTGATTCCCACAGGAAATAGCATTTCTTACAACGGCGTGATCTTGGTCATCACATCAACTGCTTATCATCAAAACACTTAATCTTGCTATCACTTCTCAATCAACCTGCCCCCCACGGCGATAGGTTGGGAAAACTTGATGACCTTGCCCCTTCTTTGATCACAACCAATCCGTCACGCCAATCCAGAGCACCTTTGAAGGGAGCACCTTTAAAGACCGGTTTTTTCAGCGATGCTCGCCGACGTGTGTCCATTGACGCAATCAGCGAAGAAGATTCGCTCAATTCTGCTAGCAGTCTCAACCTACGGCTTTAGCAAGACAATCGGAGAAATATTGAGTAGAGAAGGGCAGTGAGACCAATTAAATGCGCGCAAAAGTCGATACCTGTGATCAACCAACCCAGTCACATAATCAGCGTTCCCAAAATCGCCCAAGCCCTAATTGCGAAGCGACGACAAAGAAGGAGTCACCCTCGGATGCTTACGAATTGGCACGTTATTCACAATGGTATCCATCGTCAAATTCTGCCGCGATCTGGCATTCGACAAGAATTTCCCCCTAGCTAGGTTTTGACCGATGCCAGTACCAATATCGCAGTTATGCGGATTGACTAAGTTCGTCTACCTGTGACTCGACAGGGCGACAATGATGAGATGGAGATACGTGGGATCTCTATCGATCATCCAATCGACGGACAATCACAGGAAAATCGCAGGACAATCCAGAGGGTACACGGCAACCGAATCAAGGATGCAAAGCCAAGAACACCAATGGAGCCAGTTTTGCGCTGAACTTACCGACCTTGTCGAGGACGTTTATCGGGGTTGATTATCGATGTGGGCGTTTATCGGGGAAAGTATCTCCGATGAGTCAAAGTTCATTTTGCAAGACCTTCTTAATTCGATTGCCAGTCCCCAAGCGGATTTTCCTCCGAGGCGATCCATCGCCTGCCAGCGAATCACCTCCCCGTGTTTGCGCTCGCCCGCATCTACCAGCAAAAACAGGTCTATGCATGGCCTAAACGAGCGTCCAAACGATCTGTGCATGTGTACCCAAACGAATCCTATACCTTGCCTGTTCCGAGCCAGCCTCCCGCCACATCACCCGTACTTTCCTGCGGCCACCTAACTTCGCTTGAGCTCAACTAGAACTTTCCTAACTATGCTTTGCCCTCAAAGTCTCAGGAAGCAGCAAGACTCGCAACGGAGGAAGCTCCCAGGCTTGGACTGAATTCAGAAATCGGTGGCGGCGCAGCTTTACCATCTAGGCAACTGTTGCGCCCCACTCAAAACAGTATTGCTGTCCCGTAATACCACGTCACACTCCTTACGTGTGCGTAAGACGACGCGCCAGCCAGCAATCGGAAGACGCAAGAACCTGCTCCGAGCGCGCACGAAAAACCCGCTTCGGCTGGCGACAGTCCGAAGCGGGTCTTCGTTGATTATTCGGTGATGAATTCAGTCCGTAGACGTCTTTTCTGCTGAGGTGGGCGAGAGTAGTCGATCACAGATTCAACTGATCCGGTCACCCGGAAAAGTCATATTCTAAGAATCCTTAGAAAGGAGGTGATCCAGCCGCAGGTTCCCCTACGGCTACCTTGTTACGACTTAGTCCCAATTGTCGAGCTGACCTTCGGCGCCTGCCTCTCAAAGAGTTAGCTTAGCGACTTCGGGCCCTCCCAACTTTCGTGGCTTGACGGGCGGTGTGTACAAGGCTCAGGAACACATTCACCGCAGTATGCTGACCTGCGATTACTAGCGATTCCGGCTTCATGCAGGCGAGTTGCAGCCTGCAATCCGAAC
>JAYZAR010000210.1:0-4058 GCA_036339635.1 Planctomycetota bacterium
GAGTCACCGCACCGCTCCGACCTCAGGTTAGGCCGTAGTGCGTTCAACTAGATGCTAAGAGGTGTCGACGCGTCTGAATTCCATGACGATCGCGGTGCTCAGGCTCACCATGCAACGTCGTTTGGTTACATGGAACTGAAAGAAGAACAGCCGCAGCCGCATCCTGGTACACCCCCGATCAGTCTGTGCTTGACCTTGCCTTCGAACCCTTCGAACGAAAGGCGTTGAAGCGACCGCATGAACCATGCCAACTCTCAGCTTGCATGGACCGCAACTCCGGCAGAAAATGTAGGGTACCGTGTCAGGAGGCTCTTCAATAACAAACGCGGTCGCTTCAAAGATGTCAGTTCAAGAATGTCTCGCTCGCCACTCTTTTGAAGCAATCGCTACTTGAATGCGTTATGAATGATGTTCCAAATCCCTACGTGCCGCCGCAAGCGGATTCGACCCCAAAGGGCGAATCCGAAAATTGGTTAAAACGAATGCTGCTAGAGGAGGCGCATGCTTTCCTCACGATTTTCGGTGTCGTGCTGGGATGGGCGATCATTGGATCAGGAATGGTCCAGGAGAGTAATCTGCGTGTCGTACTGGGCGTGGCCGTGATCATCGCAACGTGTTGTTTTGGGTTACTGTTGAAGATAAAGCAAAAAAACTCGACGGTGAAGAAATAATGTTTCGCTGACAGCAGGAGCAACGCTTCGCCAAAAAAAGAGAAGATGTTTAATTCTCGTCAAGCAATTCATTCATTTACTTCTTGCAGACGCATTTTACAAATCGAAGGGGTGACGGTGGGTGACCTGAAGAATCCCAAGGTTATCTGGCTGAAGGGGGCCTTGTTCCTCGGGCTCGGTTTTCTTTCCGCGGCCTTGCTTGTGTTGCGTCACCCCGAATTCACGACGGTTTTTCTATTGGGGATAGCGATATGGTCGTTCTGCCGAGCTTATTATTTTGCGTTCTACGTGATCGAAAAATATATTGATTCGACTTATCGCTTTGCGGGCCTAATGGATTTTCTTAGATACGCGTTCGGAGGCGAAAACAATTCTGATACAGAGTCCGATATGGACTGAAAAAAACAGTAGTTGCTTGATTCAATTTTGCTTGCTGGAGCGATTGCCATGTCGACAGTTTTGCTCGTCGCGTTCATCGTCATTTTTCCTTGCGTAATCGCTTCAATGATCGGCCTTTTCGTCGCGCGGCAGTTGCCGCTCGTTCTTCGCGTGCTGGCTGCGATTCAATTTGTACTCATCGGCTTATTTTGCGGGTTTGGTTTCTTAGCCAGTTTTGAGCCGGGGCGAGGGCAGTTGGCTTGGCAGACGACTTATGGCGTGCTTGGGATTGGTTGCGTGCTGGCGGTCGTTTGGTTGGGAGTCGCAAGACCTCGGAACAAGGTGATTCCCGGAGGAACTGAATGAGTTTTGGCAGCACCAGTCCCTGCCTGTCTCGAGGAACTTGACGAAGAGAGGGGCGATTGCCCTCGGTCAATTCCGCTGCGTTCCATTCTGCTGAGATCCGAAGATAAGCCTCCCTGTCTTTCGAACGGACCATGTGTAGTCCTGCGGATTAAACTCGTACGCTTTTTTGTTAGCGGCCGGAGGCGCCAACTTGGCAGGCAAATACCTCGCAAGCTCTTTTTTCAAGCTGGAGAAATCTGCACTCCCTGCAAGATTTTCGTGCTCGCCGGGATCTTGATCATGGTCATACAGCTCTTCTTCGCCAGAGCGGTAGCGTATGTAACGATACCGATCAGTCCGGACGGCCATATGTCCTTTTTCTTCAACGATGATCGCCGGCTGTTCACGAGGTCGGTTTGGGTCTTGCAACCACGTTACCAAGCTGACGCCATCCAGATTTTTGACCGGGGAAAGGTCGCACAATTCGACCAGTGTGGGGAAAAGATCAACCAAACTAGCGGGCTGATCACAACGTTGGCCGGATCGCCCCACCGCGGGTGCCGAGATAATTAGGGGAACACGCGTCGCTTCTTCCCAAAGGGTCCGTTTATGCCAATGTCCCTTTTCGCCAAGATGCCACCCATGGTCCGACCAAAGGACGATGATCGTATTCGCAGCATGTGGACTTGAGCGAAGCTGCTCTAGCAGTCGTCCGACCTGCGCGTCGGCGAAAGTAATGCTTGCCAAGTAGTGCCTTATCGCGGTCCGCCATTTTCCCGCATCGCGGATCTTCTTCAAATTATCCGCTTTCCGGAGTGCAAGTTTTCTGCCCGGATCGGGGACGTCATCAAGATCTGTCAGATCAATTTCCGGTACCACCACCGTGTCGATTGGATACAGATCCAAAAACCGTTGTGGGACATACCAGGGAAGATGGGGGTGGAAGACACCACAGGCCAGAAAGAATGGCTGATCTTGTGATTGCTGAGAATCTAGAAAACGCATGGCATAATCAACGGTCACAGCATCGTCGTAATCCTTCTCCGCCAATCCCGGTGGAACTCCCCAGTCGACCTCGTCAGAGTAATTGACGATTCCAGCAAAAGGGAAAGCCGCGGGCCGTGGCTTTGGTTTCGAATACGGATACAGGGGCGACCCATGACGGACCCAAGCGTTGTCGTTAAAAACGAGTCGGTGGTAATCATTCCATTGCGATGGTGGGTTATTTCCGGCGGTGTGGTGATAAATTTTCCCGGCGCCGACTGATTGGTAACCATTATTTCGAAAATGAATCGGTAGGGTGACCAACTCAGGCCGGTGTGGTTTCCACCATTGCTGATTGTTGTAAATGCCAGAACTACTTGGCAACAAACCGCTCATTACGGCAGCGCGACTTGGGCAACAGACTGGTGCTGCAGTGTGCGCATTGGTGAACGCCGTCCCAGATGCAGCGAGGGCATCGAGATGGGGCGTCTTGACCTCACCTGCATAACCGCCCAGGAAACCGACCCAATCATTCATGTCGTCGACAGCGATGAATAAGACATTTGGCGGTCGCTCGTCTGCGGCCCGTGTCGCTGGACCGATCATTAACATGAGCGCGAGAAGTGTCAGTTTGGTAGCGTGCATGCTTATCATCTTTTGCTCGGGCGGGCTGGACTTCAATATGTCATCTCTGAGTTGTTCAGGATCCTTTACGCCCCACTTCGCTGACATTAGAAACCAAATCGTTTAAGCTCTCGATTAGAATTCAGTTTCTTTCTCTGAAATTTTCCGCGGCGGAAGGCACGGGTGCAGTCTTTGAAAGCAATCACAGCAATATCAGCATTCTGGGTGATTTGCGCGATGAGTGGCATGAACGTCGCCGCGCAAACGCTCAGTGAAAGCCTCATCCAAGAAGGAGCGACTCCCTTAGCGGTAGCTGCGCGTGAACAAGGGGATGCGGTTCGGGGGGCGATTTTGTTTTCACAACAGAAATTAAATTGTGTGAAATGCCACCAATCAGGTACCGCTGATTTATTAGGACCCGATTTAACTCTGTTGGATCAGTCGGCGACCGATTCCTACATTGTCGAATCTATTTTGATGCCGTCGAAAGTGATCAAAAAGGGTTACGAGGGTGTCAAGTTGTTGACCGTGGAAGGTGTGGTGGTAATCGGTCGCGTAGTGCAAGAAGACGCCAATGATATGGTCGTCCGCGATAATACGGACGGGAGTCGAAAAATCCGATTGCAAAAAGCAGAGATTGACCGAGTAGAACCGAGTGACGTTTCGACAATGCCAGCTGATCTCGCGAATCAGCTGGAAAGCCGTCAACAGTTCTTGGACCTATGCAAATATCTGATGGATCTCGCGGCGACGAACCCCACCGAACAGATGGCGTTGAATCGCGAAACGGAAATCGAAATAAGTGACCGGCTACAGGGCCTCGCCTTGCTGGATCATTTTCGTTGCGCCCAATGCCACGGCGGTCTCTCGGGCAATGCTGTTCCCGCAGCACTGGCTCCAAATTTAACTTCCGTGACGTCGCGCATCGATCCGACTTACCTAAGGCAATTCGTGTCAGCCCCGCAGAAGATAAAACCGGGAACCTCGATGCCGAATGTGTTGGGGCATTTAGATGAGGCGATACGTGAAGAGGCCGTGACTGCAATTATCGCATAC
>JAYZAR010000211.1:0-13099 GCA_036339635.1 Planctomycetota bacterium
GGCGACTTGATAAGTGTGGTTTAAACCGACTTCGTCAGCGACGTTCTTAAATTTGGCGGGTGCAAGATTTTGGATTTGCTTGGCGTGGCCTGGAGACGACGTGTTAGCTGCCTCGGTGAGTTTGATATCGGGTAGCGGATATTGATCCAGGTCGATGCCGCACACACGGTCGTTTCGATTAGGAAAGGCTTTCTCGGAATCAAACAGTGCTGATCGACGCTGATTGAAGGTCTCCATCTCTGCGGGTGTGGCCTTTCGTTGAAAAGCCTCAAACATTCGCCATGTCATTGCTTCCAGTGGTCGCTGTAATTGGTCCAACCCGTCAGCAACTTTGCGATACGAATCAGGGGCGGGTGTTTCGGACTGACCGATTTCGTTGCTGGCCAAGGTAACTTCACGCTGAATTCCATAGCGTTCCATCCACAGGTCAGCTTGTTCGGGTTGGCCGAGCGCGGTGAGCGACTGATGCATCCGTCGCATGGCACCGATGTTCGTAGGATCGCGGACAAGCGCTTCGCCCAAGGCTCGAATCGCTTCTTCGAATCGCTGTTCCGATACCAGATAGGCTCCAATGGCGGCCCAGTACTCCCCGAATTGTTGAACGGATTGATCCGCGTTATTGAGCCACCATTGAAACCGTTCGAGGTCTTGGGCTTCAATTGCTAACAAGCCATAAAAAGCGATGATTGATGGAGCGGCAGTTCCTGATTGAACCGATTCGTCCAAGGTTTCAACTGCCTCGACATGGCGATTGGCGGTATACAGCATTCGAGCTTCCGCGGCGGGCCCAATCGGATAATAGGGACGGGGACCAGTGGCAGATTGATTGGGGTCGTCAAGGATCGCGTGTCCGAGCACCATCAACGCATGTAATTCGTCTTGTTGAATGTTTCCCATGCGGCACAGGGCGCGTAGGTGGACCGCCGCTTCGTGCCGGCGCCCTTGTCGGTTGTACAAATAGGCAAGTTGTCGGTGAGCGACCACGACGTCACCTGCTAGTTGCAGAACCATGCGATACTTGGATTCTGCGTGATCGTATCGCTCCAAAGACATGCACCAATCGGCTGCCTGGCCGAGGGCCGGGAGACCTGCCTCGGGGTGTTCAACGGGGATGGAACCTAACATCTCGATGGCGGAGCCATAGTCGCCGGTATCGGCTTTGAGATGGGCCATCCGAAAGAGTACTTCTGCATCATTGGGGTTGGCAATCAGCAGTTCTCTCAGTCCTGCGGTGGCCTCGTCGATCTTCCCATCGCGGATCAGTGCCATTACCCGTTCCATCTTCTGGTCACGGTCACGGTTGGAAGCGGGCGGCGGTTCCGCTTGCTCCGTCTTAAGTTCGGCAGTGGGAGTAGCAGTCGGCGTCGCTGGATTGTCAACGGCTTCCTTAGGGGCGTCCGTGGCACGATCGCAGCCGGACGAAGTGAACCCACAGCAGCAGACCAGCAGAGCTACGAGCCGAAGCGTTTTCGGGTGCATGGTGGAAGATTGAAGGAAGAGGTCGGGAAAGTGTCGTGATGTTTGGGGGTGATCGGTGTTTTTAAACGTCGTGACGCTGTAATTTCTGATCTGCGGCGCTCACAGCCGATGGCGTCAGTATATCGGCAGTCGCAAAATTTTGCGGATCTGGCTAGCATTCGGTCAGGCTGTGATACGCCTGGATTTTTGCTTTTGTCCCATCAAAGTCTGAATTCCCTTGTCGGCCGTTTTGATTGGTCGGGTCTGTTTCTCGTCGTCGTTGACCTTGGGGCTGCGGGCACAAAGACTGTGTGGGCGGCTGGCGCGAAAAAAAACGGGCGTGGTCAGGTGACCACGCCCGCGAGAATGTTCCCGTGGAAAGAGTGATTGAACCTTACTGATTCAGTTGATCTTCCACTGTCTCGTTCGACGCTCGAGTTCCCAGAGCACCCCACAAGCCGTATGGACTTTCGCGTCCAGCTTGCGAGTTGATCGGAATCCCATTCACGTTATCGTTGCGACCGTAAGGCACTTGATCCTGATTACCGGCTTCGATTGAGTCGGTGATGAAGATAACGGCACCGTCAGCCATCAGGACGTGAGCACCCCCTTGGTGATAGCTCGACGCGCAAAATGCACCACCGCCACCGTGCCAACGTTGGATGTTGTAGCTGTTTGGTGGCAAAATGGTTTGGAAAGTCGCGTACATTGGTCGACCATCCGACCATCGGCGACCACGTTGGTGGTTGGCGTTGCCATCATATTCAGGCTTACCACCATTTGGACGCAATCCACCGTTATTAGGATCGGTGTTGATGTAACCAGGTCGCTTAGGATCCAAAAACTGCTTTGCGTAGGATGGCGGTTGCTCCCAAACAGCATTGTCCAGCTCGATCATTGTCGCTGCCGCACGCCACGTTCGGTCACCAACGATGTTCTCACCCGCCATAATGGTATTGGAGAGCCCATCTTTGATGTCACGAAACTTCGTGAAGACTCGGTTTCGGAACACACCTCGGCCCCATCGTGTGGCGGCTTCATGCCCCCAGGTACCGTTGGTGATTTCAACGCCGTAGTCATCGATTCCGCTGTGCTGCTGCTCAAAAATCGCATCACCAGTGCAAACGGTGTAGTTCGAAAATGCCACGCGGTTGCCGGCAGGTTCGGTTGGATCGCTTGGGCAACGGTAGGTGGGAACCTGCGTTAACCAAGGCTGGTAGTTTTGGCTCCATGGCACAGGACCCATCGACGGGAATGGTACCTGGCGAATGCTTCCGCTTCGGTTTTTGTTAAACGGATTCGCGATCTGCTCCCAAAGAGCTTGTTGCTCGACGAAGGGTAGCGTTCCCACAAGCCAACTCAGCCAGTTACGGTTGCTCAGGTCACCACTGTCGACACCCCGAATTCGATAAGTTCCACCGCAGTTTTTCGGTAAATTCTTATAAGCAGAGTGGTAGTTGTGCAATCCCAAGCCAATTTGCTTGAAATTGTTACTGCAACTCATCCGACGTGCCGCCTCGCGAGCAGCCTGAACCGCTGGTAGCAAGAGGCCGACCAAAACGCCAATGATGGCAATAACCACCAAAAGCTCGACGAGCGTAAAACCCGCCTTCTTCTTACGAACAGAAGACATAGAGTACTCCTCAAAAGGAAAAAAAAGATAAATTCGACGAATTTGCAGGTACCCGAATATCGAAAACGGGCTCTACCGCGTCGCAATTCTAAGACTAGTTCGATCAACATACAAGGAAAATTCCCACCCTATGTCAATACACGGAGAGAATTTAAGCCAAAATTCAAATTCGAGGGGCGGAGCTGCCAAAAATTATTGTTGCTGCATGCGTTGCATATCCTCTTCGAGGCTTTGCATGTAGTCTTCGTCTTCCGATTCTTCCTCGGCGGTGGGATCCTCAGATTCAGTGAAGACCGCTTCGTTGCTGCTCGAGCAGCCAGCAATACACAGAGCGGATGCGAAAACGATTGAAAACATAGGGAAGAGGAATTTACGTGTCATATTCGATGGAATCCCGAGCAAAAAGGAAGAAAAAGAACAGCCCCTCTTGTGAGCAGTTTTACCTAAGGGGCGAGTGTCAACCATTAATTTGGTAACGTCAAGGACTTAGCCGCTATAATTTGATGAAACCGAGTTGGCTGTCACCCACCGAGGGTGTGCTCCCACCCACTCAATTTAAAATTCTGGTGATTTGGGTTGATATCGTTTCTTCTCGCCCGTGGCCCCATTCTTGCTGGCCCTGTTCTGTTTTGGATCATGCTTCCCTTGCTGGTGGTCTTGATCGCTTGTGATCAGCGAAAATCAGTAGAAAATCCCCGAGGAGGCGACTTTTCTCCGGTTGGGGGGCTCGCTTCCTCCGCCAATCATTGGGAATCGGCATCCCAGGCTCTCAAACGCGGTGATTTGGCGTTCGCGGATGCAGCACTTCGACAGCATCTGATCACAGCACCGAACGATATAAAGGCCTTGGAGTTGTCTGGTGATGTTGCAGCACAGCTTCGCGACCACGCACGGGCTGTCGCCAATTATCGAGCCGTTCTTTCGGTTGACGGCGCGGCACCCACGGCTTCGTTGTTTTCCAAATTGGCGGTTGAGCTGATGGCCACCGGCAGTGCCTATGAATGTCTGCAAGTTTTGCAGCAGAGGGCAGCTGAGTATCCACAAAACGCCGAGGCTCACGCAGAGTCGGTCGGTCTGGCTGCGATGCTCGGTTTGGCGGACCAGACGCTCCCATCGATGCGTTGGTTGACTCAGCATGGCCAGGGGGATCCCCAGTTACTGCAGGTGTTGGCGGATCCACGGCGAGTTGAAGCGGATGGCGAGTGGTGTAGCGAACTGCTGGAGGAGAATCCCGGCGATTTGCGGCCGGAATTCGGACTCGCACAAGTCGATGACGTCAAGATGCGCTGGGATGACGTCACCGACCGCTTGGAGCCCGTTCTGAGGCATCATCCCGAATTCATCCCGGCTCACAATCTTTATGGACTGGCTCTCGCCCAGCAGGGACGCTTTGACGAATTGAACCGTTGGCACGAGCGACTCCCCGCAGCAGCTCAAGAGACTGCGGGCTATTGGATGGTCGCGGGTCTATGGGCGAGGCATCGTGAGCAGCCTGCTCAGGCTGCTCGAGCTTTTTGGACGGTTTTACGAATTGATCAGGCGAGTTACCCCGAGGCGTTTTCTCATCTCCTGTATGCACTGAACCAGATCGATCGAGCGATTGAAGCTGCGCAAGTCTCCGAGCAGATGATTCGGCGGACAAATCTGCGAGATCGACTGAAAACTCACTTGGAACGCGAAGGTCGTTCGCAGGAGGCCGCTCTGGGGGTTGCCAGGGCGATGCTCGATTTAGGTAGAGTTTGGGAGGCTGAGGGTTGGGCACGGCTTGCTGTGTCACTCCCCGATCAGATCCAGGCTGACATCCGTGACCAGTACATGAAGATCCGTTCAAAGCTGACCGTTCAGACGCCGTGGCAACTGCCCGAATACGACTTGGGCAAACGAATGGATTTGAGTGATCTGCCCGAAGTTGACTGGGGTGGGGGGGGCACTGCAGAGCCGATCAGAGGTCTAGCCCAGTCAGGATCGTTCCGGTTTGACGAGCAAGCAGATGCGCGAGGCTTGGTGCACGAGACGAAATTCGCCGAAACACCCGGGATCTCGGGACATTCCATTTATCAAAGTGTGGGTGGAGGCGTCGGTGTGATTGATTTTGATCTGGATGGTTGGCCCGATTTGGCAGTTGCGGTGCTCGACGGACATCCGCTCCAGTTGGATTCAGCTCCGAATCGTCTTTTTCGAAACCTGGATGGGCAATTCGTCGAAGTCACGACGCCAGCCAGCTATCACGACCGAGGGTTTGGTCAAGGCATCTGTGTCGGTGATTTTAATGAGGATGGATTTCCTGATCTTCTGAATGCCAATATCGGTCGGAATAGTTTGTATCGAAATAATGGTGACGGCACTTTCAGCGAGGTCTCCCTGCAGGTTGGGCTTGATGGTGAGCATTGGACAACCTGTGGTTTGATCGCGGATATCGATGGTGATGGAGTCGCTGATCTGTATGAGGTTGCTTATTGCGCTGGCAAACAACCTTACGAAAAAGAATGTCGCTCTAACAAAGGTTTGGCGACATGCGTGCCGCTCGATTTTGATCCCGAGCCAGATCGTATTTGGCGTGGTCGCGGTGACGGGACCTTTGAAGACGTCACGTCAGCATGGATGGTGCAGGATTCACCCGGGCGAGGCCTGGGAATCATAGCCGCTCAGTTGGATAACTACCCGGGGATCGATCTATATGTTGCCAATGACATGACTGTCAATCATCTCTGGTCCACCCGAGGCGATGAGGATGGTCTGGTCGATGTTGGGCTCCTATCGGGATTGGGGGTCAGTGGGCAATCGCAGTCGCAGGCATCGATGGGTATCGCAGCGGGTGACCCAGACGGTGATGGTGACCTCGACCTTTTCCTGTCCCACTTCGCGAACGATCACAATACTTTTTATGAACAAATCGCTCCGGGTTTCTGGGCCGATCGTTCGTTTCAGGTCGGGCTCGCCCAGCCCTCGATGCCAATGTTAGGTTTTGGAACGGAGTGGGCCGACTTCGACAACAACGGATCGCTTGAATTGGTGATCGCCAATGGGCATGTCGACGAGGTCGAAGGCTCTGAAACGCTCTATCGAATGCCGCCGCAATTATTCCACCTTGATGAAGAAAAACGTTGGATCGAAGCGAATCACGAATCGCTGGGTAGCTATTTCAGCAGAGATCAACTGGGTCGGGCGTTGGTTACTCTGGATGCAGATCGTGATGGCCGAGTTGATTTGGCGATTACCGAGATCTATGGTTCGCTTGCATTATTGATCAATCAATCAGTTCCAGCTGGCAATTCGGTCGATTTTACCTTCACATCAACGCAAGGACAGCGCGATGCGATCGGTACAAAGTTATCTTGTCGCGTTGGTGGACGCGATGTCACGATGCAGTTGTCGGCCGGTGATGGATACATGTGTAGCAACCAGCGTTGTCTTCATTTTGGTGTCGGGGACGTAGGTGAATTGGAGGAGGTGGTCGTGACTTGGCCGTCGGGTCGTCGTGAATCTTTCGGTACTCTACCGATACCGTTTAGTTATCGGATCGTTGAAGGATCGGGTGAAGCTTTTGCCTATCATCACCAACGATCCTCCGATCATTCCGACCACGGTTTGGTGCCCTCGGCTGGGAAGAAAAAAGAGCAGGTGACCGATGCGAGTCGTTAATCGTCAGTGGCGAACTGTGGGGCAGATGATTGGTGCGGTCTTGTTCGGCTTGATGGTCGTCGGTTGCGGTTCTACCCAGAGCGAACAGGACGTGGATGAATTGCTTCGTCGACAGAGGCAGCGCGAGCAACAAGATCTGATTAAGCCCAAATCAATTGAGCAGAAAATTAAAGAGATTCAGGATTACCTGCAAAACGGAAATCGGTCGCTCGCGGAACAAATGCTCAGACAGTTATTGATCTCCGATCCCGATGATCCACACGTCTTGCAGCTGTGGGCCGAGTATCAAGCCTCACAAGGCGAAACGCTGGCCGCGTTGGAATCCCTGGAATCGATCAAGTCGGATGATCTTGAGAAGATGGCCGAATTACGGTGGTTGGCGGTTGATTTGCTGGTTGACGCAAATGAGTACGCAATGGCTGAATTGAAACTTCAGCAGCTACTTCAAGAAACGAAAAATGTGGTGCGTGTTCATCGCAAATTAGCATCAATTCTGAACAACCAAGGCCGACGGATTGAAGCTGGTCAACACCTTCGTGAATTAGCAAAGTTGGGGGAAATTCGCGAGCGTGATCTAGTGGCGATGACGACGCTTAGCAGTCCCTTCATCGATGAGTCCCTGCCAAAACCTGATTTTGGTGGACGATTGAATCCCGCCATGCTCGCGCAGGCACGACTTCTTCATTCGCAGAGTGATCTCGCGGAGGCAATCTTTCTCGTCCAGCAATTGCGGCGAGCATTTCCTGATTCACTTCCGATTGCAGCATTTGAGGGGCGACTGTACGGGGACGCTCAGGATGACGAGGCAATGCGCAACTGGATCGAAACAGCACCCGCCGGGATCGAAATCGAATCAGAGTATTGGGCGACCTTAGGAGTTTGGCTGCACCGCCAAGATCGTCATCGCGATGCAGTTCGTTGTTTGGCTGAAGCAGTGCGGCGTGATCCAACGGATCGATTTTCTTATGACCGTCTGCAAAGATCGCTGCGTTTTCTAGGTCGGGATGTGGAAGCCGATTTAGTGGCAGGCCGATTTCAGCTACTCGTTGAAACGGCGACGTTGGCGAAGAAATTTGGGCAAAAACGAGGTTCAATCGAAGAATTGAATCGGATGGCGGATCTGATGCTCGAACTGCACCGACCCTGGGAGTCGTTGGGTTGGCGCTTCGTTGCCCTAACAACCTACGGCGGGTCGGAGGCGGAGCGGGAAAAAATCAAGCAAACGCGTCAGGATTTGGCCGATTCGCCGAGCGAGGATGATGTCTTCTCATTGTGCGGTTTGGATCTGTCCCAATGGCCACTTCCAACTGATGAAGTGTTTGGTTCGATTGAAGTCAATAGCACCGAGGTACGGTCCGATCCGGGTACCGGCAATTTTCAATTCGACCTGCGCGATGTGGCGACGAACGTTGGACTCGATTTTCGCTACGACAACGGTGACGCAGATCCGGATGATCGCTCTCGGTTGCTTCACGAACTGACTGGCGGTGGGATCGGCGTGATCGATTATGACCTCGATGGATGGCCAGATTTATATTTAACGCAGGGCGGTGGTGACGCATTCGAGTCCACAGGTTCCAAGCCCAACAGCCTGTTTCGAAATCTGGCTGGTGGCCATTGGACTGAGGTCACATCAGCCACCGAGACTGGTGACCGGGGGTACGGTCAGGGGGTCGAAGTCGCTGATTTGAACCAAGATGGTTTCTCCGATTTGTTGGTTGCGAATGTTGGTGCCAATCTTGTTTACATCAACAACGGTGATGGAACGTTTCGGCGGCAAGCCTTGGGGAGTCCCGATACTGCGGCGCGATGGACCACGTCGCTTGCCTGTGGTGATCTCAATGGTGATCATTTGCCTGAGATTGTCGAAGTCAATTACGTCGATGATCCGCGAGTTCTCGTTCAACGATGTACTCCAGAGGCAAGTGGAAACTGCAACCCCCAGCTTTTCAATGCGGCTGCGGATCGCGTTTGGCAGGTAAACGCAAACGGTGAGGTCAACGCTTGGAATGGTTGTAAAACGATCCCTTCCGAACCCTATTATGGTTTCGCGGCTGTGATTGCGAATTTTGATAAGCAAACGGGAAACGAGTTATTCATTGCCAATGATGCAGGCCCGAACCACTTTTGGGTTGGTCAAGAACCATCAAACACCAACGGCCGAGTTTTGGTCGAAAGCGCCCGCGCCTATGGGTGTGCGGTTGGGCATGATGGTTTGGCTCGGGCGTGCATGGGCGTGGCCTTTGGTGACTTTGATCGCAACGGAATGTTTGATCTTCAGATCACTAACTTTTGGGATGAGCCCTCTGATATCTTTCTGCAACGCTCGACGAAATTGTTCGTGCCGGCCAGTGCCTCGATGGGAATGTTTTTGCCTAGTCGTGAAACGGTAGGGTGGGGAACCGTTGCTGTCGATTTGGATCGAAACGGGTGGCTCGATTTCGCCGTACTCAACGGACACGTCCGAGAAGATCCCCGGTTGGGTCAGCCTTTTGCAATGCGTCCGCAACTATTTCGCGGCGGTCGTGAGGGTTTCACGCTGCTTGATGGGCAAACACTGGTTGATCGTTATTGGTCCGAAACGACGGTGGGACGAACGATGGCGACTTTGGATTGGAATGGTGATCGAAAACCAGATTTGGTGACAAATCATCTCGATGATCCAGTCGCGCTGTTGGAGAATCAAGGTAGCGGCGGACGGAGTATTCGAGTGGAGTTGGTCGGCACTCAAAGCGGACGCGATGCCGTCGGTACCATCGTAACATTGGTGGTGGGTGATGAACGGTGGGTTGGCTGGCAGACGGGTGGCGACGGCTTTCTTTGCAGTCATGAAGCGGTCGTCGATTTTGGCATCGGTAATCTCAGTGCGATCGACCGGATCGAGGTCCAGTGGCCAAGTGGTCTGACTCAGAATTTTGAGAATCTGGAAACCGATTCTCAGTACTTATTGGTCGAGGGCGAAGTATCGGTATTTCGACGCTCAGACCACTCCTCGCTTTAACGTTGCCGCTCGCCTTACCGCTGATGGGCCTTGGCTTGCCCTTCGATCAACAAGTAGCGTCCGTTTATTTTCAGACCATCAAATTGCTCAGAACGTCCGGTCGGCCACGTGACTTGTAAACGCGTAATATTTTCGCTTGTGCCTAAGCCAAAGTGAATGATTGGCTCGTTGGTACACATAAATCCGTCCCCGCCGGTTTGCCAGCCATGCCATGTTTGGTCACCCGATTCGACAACGACTTTTGCTCCAATCGCGTCTCGTTCACTACTCACGCCAACCAGTTCAACCTGCAGCCAGTTGCCGGTGGTAGACTCATTTCCCAGCAGAGCGACCGGTTCATCGAGGTGATTGGCGAGTAAATCGATTTTGCCATCGCGGTCCCAGTCCAGTAGAGCCAAGGTGCGGCCTAGTTGTTGCTTTTGCCAATAAGAGCCAGCGACCGAAGCATCTTGGAGCCGAAAGCCGGTGGGACTGCCAAGTAGTAATTGCGAGGGCATTTGAAACGGTACATCATCGGCACGGCCATCGTAAACGTGGCCGTTCAGAACCGCCAAATCAAGCCAGCCATCGTTATCAAAGTCGGCGGCTTGGGTTCCAAACCCAAGGACACCAAATGATGGTTCAACCAAACCAAGTCTGGATGCCAAATCCGTAAATATTCCCGATTTCGTTTGGGAAAAAAGATTTACTGGTTCATTGTGAAAATTTGTGACGTGTAAATCGAGTGTTCCGTTGCGATTGAAGTCGCCAAAGGCGATCCCCATGCACGCCTGACTGCTTCCACCACGTCCGATGTTGCAACCGTACAGATTGGCCGATTCGAGTAGGGTGAATTTTGATTTTTGAGAATCGGATGCCTCGCTGCTGACCCAATAATGATTGAAGTCGCCGTCATTCGAGACGAAGAAGTCGTTGCCAAATTTGTGATCAAAATTCGCGACTACCAATCCAAATCCAAGTTTGGCACTTGGAAGTTCTGTTTGAAAAGTTTGCCATGGCGAGAAACTTCCGTCTGCCTGGCCCCGCAAGACACGGTCATGGCTCTTCTGGAATTCCTGGGGCTGACAATCCATGTAGTTGTCAGTGCATTGGATGACATAGGCCTGAGGATCATCGATGTAATTGATTTCGATAATTTCTGGTAGACGATCACCGTCCATATCAGCGAGTCCAAGACTCGATGTCCAGGTGAATGGGTTGTCTGTTAGTAGTTCTGTGGCTTCACGAAACGTTCCATCTCCCTGGTTGAGATAGATCGAGTTAATACCGATGTTTGCGATCAAAAGATCAGGGAACCCGTCTTGATTGACATCACCCGCGCACACGCCTTGGCCGAAGCGGCGGTCGGCTGTCCCCGATGTTTCGCTAACGTCGGCGTATTGTTGATTTGGTAACAACCGATACATCTGATTTGCGACCGAATCACGCTCAACTTGCGGGTTACCGTCTGATTGCACCACGTATACATCGCACCTTCCGTCCAAGTCATAGTCCAGGGCAGCCAGTCCACCGCCGTTGACTTGATAAGTGGAGAAGGGTTTGCCATCGAGGGGAAAGCCACTGCGAAACGTTGTGTCGATTCCGACTTGGGTGGCTATGTCAATAAATTTTGCATCGGATTGTACGAGTGCTTCTGATGGTGCATTCGACAAATCGGGTACCAGATTACGATCTGGCATTGGCCACTGATCTGCTTTGAATCCCAGTAGTTGATCCAGCCGCGCGGTCAGCAATTGCTCTGTGGTGCCGTTTTGCTCCCAGGCGACAATTGCGGTGTGTCGCTGATCGAGTTCCGGTATGACACTCGCGACATCACCAGCGATCTGAGCTGCCTGCATTAGCCATGCGGTAGCTTCCCAAGGCCGGACATGAGCTTCGAGTGTTTTGGAAATCCAACGAGCCTGCTCCTGGTCGGCATCTCGCGCGACACGAAAGATAAGATCGAGTTCGGATAACCTTTCACGGAGGAAGAGAGCCAGCTCAGTTTCTTCCAGTGACAAGCAAGATGCGATCATGGCACGTAACGATTCGCGATCCGTCGGATCGCGACGGATCGCTTCGCTGAACGCCCGAACCGCTTTGCGATCCTGTCCCTGATGAGCCAGCATGACACCCCAAGCAAACCAGTATTCGGCTTGCTGTTCAATTCCCGAAGGCAATTGGCTAAAAACAGCAGCTAATTTCGCGAACTGATCATGGTCCGCCAAGATGCGACATTTCAATGCCGCGGCTGCCGTACTACCGGGGAACTTTTCGATGACTTCATCCAAAGTCTTTAAGTGCTTTTCGGGATCCTCCCGTGCAGAAGCGTACGCGAGTCGAACATCACCAACGGAGAAGAGAGTGGTGGGCAGGGAGTTGGCAATCTCTCCAAAGGAAGCGAGTAGGAACGGTCCTCGCAAGTCGATGAGACTAAGCAGTTCATTCGGCTGTATATCGCGCAACCGAATCAATTCGCGGACGTGTTGACTCGCTTCGATTCGCCGCCCCTGCGCGTTCAGTAATTGAGCCAATAATCGATGAACCTGTGGCACGTTCGGGTTGATGGCTACCGCCCGTTTCAGATCACTTTCAGCAACGTCGAATTTCTTGCATCGGAGGTGTAAATCAAACGCTCGTACCAACATCGACGGGGCTAAGGCGGGTTCCAATTCCGCGACGCGAACGGCTAAATCGCCCGCCTCGCACAACTGATCTCGTTGGCTTTGGATATCCACGGCGAGTCGCAGAGCGACGACGTCATCGGGCGCAACCATGAGAACCTTTTGGACCACTTCAAGAGCCTGGTCCGACTGTCCTTGCTGCATCAAATCGAAAGCGCTACGCAGTTTCTCTTCAGACGTTTCACTCGGGATCTCAGGATCGACGTTCGCTTGTTTAGGTTGCGATTCGCGGTTGCAACCGACTGCCAGCACGGCCAAGCACAATAAGTAGCTGGCAGTTCGTCTCATGGGGCGATGGAATTTCGAGGTCAACATGGACGACACGATTGATCAAATAAATGGTAGGCCGAACACGATATACCGCAGTTTACCGTAAAGAATGATGATTTATGGACCCAAGTTTTCTTTTTAAAACCTTGGAATTCACCCGTCCTAGTTAAATCCGCCGCGGTGCGGAGAAAGTGGTGCATGCAACCGTGGGAGATACCACAAGGAGGTTCCTCTAAAGCATCCGTAGGCCGTTCATGGTTGAAGTGGCGGAGGCAAACGTGTCTGTTTCAAGTCCAAGTCGCTGCAGCATTGAGACAAACAGGTTGGGTAACGGATAATTGTCGTTGCGGTCGAATGCCAAGTGTTGGCCGTGATCGAAACCACCTCCAGCCAGCAGCATCGGCATATTCTTAGTATCGTGGCTGCTTGCGT
>JAYZAR010000212.1:0-3342 GCA_036339635.1 Planctomycetota bacterium
CGGACGAGGCTTATTGCGTAGGGCCGGCTCGAAGCGCCGAAAGCTATCTCAAGATCGACCAGATTATCGCTGCTGCCGAGGTCGGGAACGTCGATGCAATTCACCCTGGCTATGGATTCCTTGCCGAGAATGCTCACTTCAACGAAGTGTGTCGTTCGAGCGGATTCGAATTTATCGGGCCGAGCCCCCAAGCCATGGAACGATTGGGCGATAAGAATACAGCGCGATCGATGGCTATCGCCAACAATGTTCCCGTGGTTCCCGGCAGTGATGGCTTGATCGAAACCGATGAAGCCGCCATCGAGGTCGCCAAGCAAATTGGCTACCCCGTTCTCATCAAAGCCACCGCCGGTGGTGGCGGAAAGGGGATGCGAGTAGCCGAGGATGAGGAGTCACTCGCCACTGCCTTGCAGCAAGCCCGCAATGAAGCCCAAGCTGCTTTTGGAAACGCAGGCGTTTACTTGGAACGGTATGTCGGCAATCCCAGACACATCGAAGTTCAAGTCATTGCCGATGGGCACGGCAATGTCGTTCACCTTTTTGAGCGTGATTGCAGTGTGCAACGACGGCACCAAAAATTGATCGAAGAAGCGCCAAGCCCGAATCTTCCAGAAGAACGTCGCCAAGCAATTTGTGATGCTGCGGTGCGAATGATTCGTGGTGCGGAATACTCCAACGCGGCAACCGTCGAATTTATCGTTGATCAGGATGACAATTTTTACTTCATTGAAGTCAATGCTCGAATTCAGGTTGAACATCCAGTCTCTGAAATGATTACTGGCATCGACTTGATCAAGGCTCAATTGACGGTCGCAGCCGGCGAAAAACTCCCCTTCACCCAAGACGACATTCAATGCACTGGGCACGCCATTGAATGCCGAATCAATGCCGAAGATCCGAAGTATCAGTTCCGCCCCAATCCTGGAAAAATCGAACATCTGTTTGTTCCAGGAGGACTCGGCGTTCGATTTGACTCGCACGTCTACGCAGGGTACACGGTCCCACCCCACTACGATTCCATGATCGGTAAACTGATTGTCCATCGCCCAACTCGAGACCAAGCCATCGCGACGATGCGGCGTGCTTTAGCTGAAATGCAAGTTGATGGGATCGCAGTGACCGCCTCATTTCATGATCAAGTGTTGCAGCATCCAGATTTTTTGAGCGGTCAACACGACACCAAATTTGTCGAAAGAGAATTCTTGGGTTGATGTTTTTTCCCGGCAAAGTTTGCCTTTGAATCCCTTTTTCCAGTATTCTTATCACCAATGGCTGGCGTTTTGCATCATCGGTACAATCCGAACCGGATGCCGCTGTGACACACTCGCGAAATCCGGAATGCTCGATTCCGAATTGACAACAGCACAAACCTCGCGACCGATCAAATGGTTAGCTTTTTGGAATCGATCGAGCCGTTCGCCTTGCTCCTGGCAATGCTTCCGCTCATTGGATACCTTGCACTGATCAGTGGGATTCGCCTGTCTGGCCGCCCGCTCATTACGACGGGTGGACGGGATACGGCAGCCCTTGCCATGGCGATTTCCGGTCTGTTGGCAGTTGGACCAGCCGAACTGTTTTTCCCGACGGCAGCTGCCACGCTCTTTGGCCCAATTGTCTGGCTCGCGTTGGCAGCCTTCTACGTCTTGAGCGTCGCATTAATCATCCTTTCATCGAAACCAAAACTCGTGGTGATCGGACGGACGCCTGAGGAGATGTACGAGGCGCTACTTGCTGCTGCCCGTGAAATCGACCCAAAAGCGAAAGGTGAACCTCAAACCCTTCAGGTTCTGTTACCAAATCTAAGAATCCGCTTGAGGCTCGACGGGAATCGTGTCACCGACCACACCCAGGTGGTTTCATTTGAACCGAATATCTCACTTCGGTTTTGGAGCACCCTACTGGGCAACTTGCGTTTTCAAATTCGCCAACAACCTGGGCCAGAACCCCATCGTGGATTTGGCATGCTGTTGACCGCTTTACTTTTAGCAGCGATTTTAACCTGGCAAAGTTTTTCAAAACATGACTTGGTAGTCGAAGGATTTCGCGATTGGCTATGGCGATAGTTAATACGCGGAAGTTTGCCGATTGCGGTCACACATTTTTAATTTCGCAAGCTCCACGCAAGCATGAGCGACGCTCAACGGCAGCCTACGCGTTTCTCCTATGTCCACGAATCCACCACGAGCCCTGGTTTCCACTGGCTCGAAAACGCATTGAGCACAACAGCCGCTGGCACGTCAGTTCACACCACAACTGTTGCATATGCAAGTCCACGCGGGACGTGGCGTTGAGAATCCTTATTCAATTAAGGAGGATACCCCGCACCACATAGATTCAAATCATGGCCAATCAAAAACTTCGACGACAAATTGCCTGGGAAGCAGCCCGCTTGATGTATTCTCGGGAGGTTTCCGAGTATTACTCAGCGAAACAGAAAGCCGCCAAGCGGCTAAACAAGGGCTGGGTGAAACCGACTGATCTGCCAACCAACGCAGAGATTCGCGAGCAAGTTCAGGTACTTGCCCGCATGCATGAAGGTGACTCTCTCGGTGACCGACTGTTGGCCATGCGTTTTCGAGCCGCTTGGTGGCTTCGAAAACTTGACGCGTTTCATCCCAAACTGATTGGAAGCGTCCTCACCGGAACCATTCGTCAAGGATCCGATATCGATGTGCATGTGTTCGCCGCCAACCCGCATTCGATCTCAGTCAAACTGGACGACTTGGGTTGCCATTACGAACTGGAACGGAAGCGGATCACCAAAGATGGTGAAGAGCGTGTTTTCTCGCACCTTCACGTGCGTGACGAGTTTCCGGTCGAGTTGACCGTGTACCACCCGTCGCTACTCGGCTATCGATTTCGGAGTTCGATTACTAACAAAACCATTGAGCATGCCACGCTATCGCAGTTAGAAAAACTAATCGCGCTCGAGCATGGCGTTGACCCGGACGCACAAAAGGAACGATTGAACGAAATCGACGCGACTCCCGACCGTTTTCAAGTGTTCCAAGCATTGCTGATTCCCCTAGAGAATGTGCGTCAGAATCTGAAATATCACCCCGAAGGCGATGCCTTATTCCACTCTCTGCAGGTGTTTGAGCTTGCTCGTGAAGAAATGCCCTACGACGAAGAATTCCTGTTGGCTGCTTTGCTGCATGATATTGGAAAAGCCATTGATCCCGAGGACCACACACTCGCGGGACTAGAAGCGCTTGACGGTTTTATCGGTGAAAGAACAAGTTGGTTGATTCGACACCATATGGAGGCGCATCAACTTCATGATGGCACAATCAGCGCTCGGCGACGACGAAAACTAACTGGCCATCCTTGGTTCGAAGATAT
>JAYZAR010000213.1:0-5735 GCA_036339635.1 Planctomycetota bacterium
ACCGTCGTCGCCGGTTCGGCAAGACTCCAATAAGTTGCCAGAAGCAGGAGCAGGTTTTTCCGCTCCCGAAACCGTTGTCGGAGCTCAAATATTACCTGTCGTCCCGGAACGTCGTTCCCACCGTGACCGTTTACAAAAACAATTCGTTTGAATCCGTGATCGATCCAGTTTTGAGCGATGCCGAATAATAGATCAAGATAGGTTCGAGGTTCGGCCGACGTGGTGCCGGCAAAGTCCATGTGGTGGTGAGAATTTCCGAGCCACATCACCGGAAGCACCAAGATTTGGGCGCTCAGTTGTTCATGAGCCCGTCGCACGACCTCTTCGACTAACAGGCTGTCCGTAAAGACCGGCAGATGCGCGCCGTGCTGCTCTAATGCGGCGATTGGTATGACGATCGGTGTTTCGCGACTTAAACCCGCGATCTCGGGCGAGGTGAGGGTAGCAAGTTTCATTGTGTCAACTCCGATGAGATCGCAACGCGGTCTTCGGTTTTTGGGCAATGTGTCCTAGACAACAGAGGCCCATCATATGGAAATTGTTGTTCCAAGATCATAGATCTCATGCTCTTTTGATCCGACGTGACGTGATTTTCTTATTCTGGGTTACTCTGGGGACAGGCATTCGTAAACTGATTTAAGAGAGAGGCTCGCCCGTGTTGCGGGACACTGGTTTGGCAGCCGTGGGGTTCTGATTTCACCAATCCCTTGTTCAAATCACTAACGCTTGGTTTCGGGGCTCCTTCACGCCGAGCCATGACGTTGCCGCGAAATTGGCTCGTACTTGGCAAATCGCAAACGCAGTCGGAACGTTTTTCTCGCTTTGTTTTGGCGAGATTCTGGCCAGGATCGCTAAGAAAAATCGCCCTCCATCGAAACGCTCGGAGCCTGAAGCGATAGAATCGTGCGTGAGGTGACTGGCTACTCGGAAGGAATGCACAATGACGAATGAATCAACGACTGAACCGACGGAAGAAAAGACTGAGGAACCGAAGGCAGATGATCAGGGAGATGGTAAGAAGTCTGAAGCCTCCAAATCATCTGGTCCGCACCGGATCATGCTCGTTCCGTATCCAAAGTTCATTTTCATGTATCCGACATTGATTGTTTCGGTGTTGGCCGCCATCGTGCTTTCGATCCGGGAATACGTTGGGGGTGATCCAGCGAGCCAGACTTTGCCTGTGGTGATGACTGGTTTGTTTCTAGTGTTCTTTGTTCTTAACACGTTCATTATCGTTTTTGATTTTCCAAGGGCGACCTCGCTAACGCTCGTGTTTATTGTAACGACGAGTGCTTTGGGTGGCTGGTTACTCATGCTTGGTAAACCCGATTTGCTGCCGTCCTTTCAAGATGGGCTGACGCTGTTGCGTCCTGAGGCGAATGCGAGTTTCTTTGTTTGCATTTCGGTTGCCATGGCGCTGATGTATGTCGCTATCTTTATCAAAGTCCGATTCAATTATTGGGAATTAAGCAATAATGAACTGCTCCATCATCACGGTTTTTTAAGTGATCTCAAACGTTATCCAGCACCCAATCTTAGAGTCGACAAGGAGATCAATGACGTTTTCGAGTTCATGCTACTGGGGGCGGGGCGTCTGATTTTGCATCCGACTACCGAGAAACGAGCGATCGTGCTGGATAACATTCTCTTTGTTAGCGGGAAAGAGAAAGAGCTGACGCGTGTGCTCGGTTCGATCAAGGTTCAATTGGGTAATGATTCAAATCGATGATCTAATTTTAGTGTCATCGACTGCGTTGCTGGCCCGTGCTTGGCAAGATCCAGGATTAACGAGTCCCAATGCAACGCATCGAGACTAGAGATAGCGACGGGGAGACAGTTGAATGGATTTGCCGGGGATCGCAAATTCAGTTGAATTGATTGAGCCAGAAAGTGCTTATGCGGTGCTGGCAAAGGCACAGGCGTTAGAACGTGCGGGGTGCGACGTCATCCACCTTGAAATAGGCGAGCCTGACTTCGCGACCGAACAAAGAATCTGCCAGGCGGGGATCGATTCAATCAATGCGGGGCAAACCCGATACACCCCGACTGCGGGTATTCATCCGTTGCGAGAAGCGATCGCGGCTGAAGTTGGTCGTCGATGTGGACGTCGGATTTCCGAAAATGAGGTTGTGGTCGGTCCGGGTGCGAAACCTCTCCTTTTTTTGCCAGCGCTCGCGCTTGTTGAATCTGGTGATGAGGTGATCTACCCGGACCCCGGCTTTCCCACCTACGAAGCGATGGTTCGTGTTGCTGGCGGCACGGGAGTTCCCCTTCCACTTGTTGAGGCGAACGGGTTCTCAATTGATATTGATGTCTTGCGGGACCGAATCAATGATCGAACGAAATTGATCATTCTGAACTCGCCGAGTAATCCAACGGGCGGTGTTATTCCGCTGTTCGATCTAGCGGAAGTGGCGAATCTTGCCCAGCGTTATAACTGCTGGGTGTTGTCGGATGAGATTTACAGTCGAATGTGTTTTGATGGTGCCACGGCGCCGAGCATCGCCGCGATAGATGGGATGGCGGAACGAACAATCTTGGTTGACGGATTTTCCAAAACCTATGCAATGACTGGTTGGCGTCTCGGATACGGCGTGATGCCTGAGCGACTGGCAGCGAAGGTTAGTATGTTGTCCATGCATGCATTCGGTTGTACTGCCCATTTCACGCAATTCGCCGGTTTGGAGGCGATGACAGGATCTCAAGCACACATTGCGAAGATCATGGCCGAATATCAGCAGCGCCGCGACGTCCTAACCGATGGCCTGAATTCGATCGCGGGGATCTCTTGTCAAAAGCCTGCGGGTGCGTTCTATGCGTTCCCAAATGTCAAGTCACTGGGCGAGTCTTGCGAAACCATCGCTGACCGATTGCTCGCTGAAGCCGGTGTCGCCCTTTTGCCCGGCACGGCGTTTGGTCCCGCAGGTGAAGGGTATTTGAGAATTTGTTTTGCCAGATCAATTCCCGAAATTTCGCAGGCGATTGAGCGGATGCGAGCTTGCCTAGGCTGAGTCGGTGGTTAGCGAACGCCTTCAAACAGCCGTGATCCAATCCGCACGATCGTTGCGCCCTCGGCAATCGCTGCGGGGAAATCACCGCTCATACCCATCGATAATTCTTTGAGTTCGAGACCTGATTCAGCGCTCAAACGATCACGTAGCAGCCGTGTTTTTTCAAACTGGGCCCGGGCTTCGTCGGGATCGGTCCCCCATCCGGCCATCGCCATCAATCCGAGGACTGCGATGCCGTTAACGGGTAAATTTTGCATCAGTCGGGACATCTCTTCGGGGGCGAATCCCGTTTTTTTGTCGTCACCGCTAATATTGACTTCCAGCAGGACTTGAGTGGTGAGTTGCTGCTGGTGAGAGATTTCGGCCACGGCATTTAAGGTACGTTGGCTGTCAATCGATTCAATGAAAATGGGATGCCGCAATAAGCGGCGGATTTTATTGCGTTGCAAATGACCAATCAAATGCCATTGCACATCACCTGGAAGTAGATTTGATTCGGCTTTCGACCAGAGTGCTTGCGGTCGGCTTTCGCCAAGCGTTACGCATCCTGCCTGGACCAACATTTCGGTTTCAGGGAGCCCAACATATTTCGAGACGCCGACGATCTTGGTACTGCCGGCTGCGCGTCCCGACGTTGCAATTGCATCGGCCACTAGGTCTTGAACCGCGTGCCAATTGGCCGCGATACGTTCGATTGCGTGGTTTTCACTCATTAGATTCCTGGTGATCGTCGACTGTGATTAGTTCCTCTTGGTCTCCTTCGCCCGGATGGAATCGGGAGCAAAAGAAGTCGGCTAAAATGTGTTTTCCCAAAAAGGTTCGGCAAGCGACCCCATCGAGGCTTCGGTATACAACCCACTGCTCGGAACCTTGTTGGATGCGGTACGCGACTGCCTCATTGGTTGGCACGATACGTAATTGATCGGCGACAGTTAATTGTCGCCATGTTCTTTTGCGTCGAAATCTTCGCGGAGTAAAGTCCAGCCAAAGCGGGCAGTACAAGCGTTCAACACCGGTGCAGGAGGAGACAAGGTGATGGTCATCAGAGCATCTAAGTGTTGCGTCACTGGGACCGATCTTCCATTCGTTCGCGGCCAATGGGATCGCCAAAACACGGGATCGCTTATCAGCTAAGTTCAGCTCGCGAGTTTTGGGTTCTTCCACTGCGGAAAAAGGTTGAGTGATTGGCAGGCGACTCGAATACTGAATCCGTCCTGGTGGTTCCTGTCCACCCTTTGGCATCAGCACGGCGTCGGCAAGCAATAAGGCGCGATCCTCGCGAAATTGAAGAATCTGTCGCTGCAGGGTGACGCCACCTGACCAGAGCTGTTCAATCTCTAGATAGTGAACGTCATCATCCGTGAATTCGCAGACCTCATTCCAGGAGTCGGCCGGTAATTGTTCTTCCTCGCCAATTTCGATTTGAGTCTGCCATTTTCCCGCCAGAACTAATTTTTTGCCAGCTGAGATTTCGATAACGATGTCTTCGCCAGAGTAGTCGAGCACGACTTTCGCGTGAGGAACGTCCCATTCACATTGCATCGCGATTAACTTGTTATCGGACTCATGGTGCATAGCGGTCGGTAACGAAACTTCCCACGCGAGTCGGCCACCAGTTGGTTTTTTTCCGAGGGCGGCATCAATTGCGGGAGCAAGGGTATCGCGGTCGAATTGCTTCGCCTGCTCCAGCAGTCCGTCGGGTCCGAGATCAGACTTGATCGCTTTGCGCGATGCGGACGAGAAGGCGGTGGTCCCGTTTGGTCGAGTGGTTGCGGCGACCCAAGTCGCAAGCCATTGACCCGTTGCGTTTAGTTTCTTCTGCGCTTTCCTTGTTTCGAAGGAGGCGATCCAACCCTTGCTACGGATCAAGGATGCCAGCACCATGCGACCGTCACGGATTGGTTGAATCGAATCCGCCACCGATTCAACATTGTTTTCACACCATTGCTGGACCGCTTTGATGGAGGGTTGTTGCAGTTGCTTGCAGTGTGGGAGTTTTGAGAGGCAGCCAGCTAAGGTGAGTCCCAATTCTCCTCCGAGTACGAGGTGAGCTGACGCGTAAGTGTGGCTTCGTTGCAGTGCAGCTTCGTTGGCTTGCTGTAAGCCGGATAGCAACTGCCACCAAGAGTTCTGGGGCATGAGATGCACTAACGCTGGAAGTGCTGCGGCCCAAACTACCGATTCGGTCGCGACCAGTGTCGATGTCGGAGCATTCAGCGCTAATTGATTCTGTAATTCATCCGCGAGCGAGACCCAGTCGAACGCTGTATTTTCAACCTTCTTTGGTAGGCCATCGCAAGCAAGACTGGCAAGCGTCTTCCAATAGGGTTGAATATGATCGCCAATCGATGTGGAAACGCCCCAGTGGTATAGCTTGCCGCGGTTTGATGACTTACCAAAAACGGAGGCGGGTGACTTTTCACGCTTGCTTTTGGTAATTCGCTTTTTGAGCTGATCGCCTTCGATAAAACCGTTCATCAAATCGGTCCCGATTAAATCTGCATCACATTCAGAGGCAGTTTGCGGGTGATCAATCGACATGCTTCTACTCTGAGTTGGATTGCCAAAGTGGGGCGTTTCGGCGAGGCGAAACATTTACTGGCGGGACAGGATAATCCGGAACGGGAACGCTAGCTAATATTTGGCGATTCGTGATGATCTTGCACAAAGCCTGGGAGATTGCCGATGGGAGTGATCGCTGTTTCTGCGATCACGAGGCCAATT